>NZ_JBVVQO010000007.1:0-214166 GCF_055811215.1 Mesorhizobium sp. WSM4819 | reverse complement strand
TCATCGGCCACCTGAAGAGCTGCCGCGAGGAGGTCATCGAAACGCCTGTCTGGCTGGGCCTCAAGAAGGGCGAGCCCTGAAGATGCGCCTGATCGCCTTGCGCAAATCCGAGGCCGCGACACAAGAAGCGCGGCGCAAAATCAACAAGGAAGCCAAGGCCAAGGGCAAGCAGGTTCAACCGGAGACGCTGATTGCTGCCGGCTTTGTTATCCTTGTGACCTCGCTTGACCAGGAGGAGTTTCCCTCCGGCACAGTTCTCAAGCTCTATCGCATGCGCTGGCGCATCGAGCTCGCCTTCAAGCGTCTGAAGAGCCTGATCGGACTGCGCGCGCCTCCCGCCAAAGACCCAAGGATCGCAAAGCCTTGGATTCTTGCCCACTTCCTCATCGCGCTTGTGACCGAACCCCTCTCGCAGGAGTTGGGTGTCTCTCCCCCTTGAGCGACGGACGCCCGCTGCTGTGGCGCGCTACCCGCCAGATCGTCGCCTCTCTGATCGCAGCGATCTTTGCTCAACCTCCCTTGGCAACCCTGCGCCAAAATCTCCATGCCTTGCGACATCGATGGCGTGAACCACCACGAAAGCGCAAATTTCAGTCCATGCCGAAGCTATCTTAGCGCATATGCCCTCAAAGGGGGGAGAAAGCGCTCAATCCAGACCGGAAAAACTCTCTTCGTCGAGCACTTCGGTTCCGCCAAGCCGGAACGGTGCGAAGGACGCGCGGTGCAGCCGCGCCACCGGTCCATGCGCCTCGATCGCCGTGCGGTGGCGGAGCGTGGCGTAGCCCATATGGAGCTCGAAACCGTAATGCGCGTGATGGCTGCCGCAGCCGCACATCATGCGGTCGCGCATCACCTTGGCGACGATCGAGGCGGCGGCGATCGACTGCGAGCGCTGGTCGCCCTTGATCAGCGCTCTGCCTTCGCATGGCAGTCCGGGCGGCACGTCGCGGCCGTCGGCCAGGGCCAGCTTTGGCTGCACCGAGAGCCCGACCAAGGCGCGGCGCATCGCCTCGAGGCTGGCCTTGAGAATATTGCTGCCATCGATGCCTTCCGCGCTGACCGACGCCATCGACACGGCAAGAGCGGAGCCGAGGATTTTCAGGAACAGCGCCTCGCGCTGCAGGTGGCTGAGGCGCTTGGAATCGTCGAGACCGTCGGGAATGTTGGCGGGATCGAGCACTACCGCTGCCGCGACGACCGGTCCGGCCAGCGGGCCGCGCCCAGCCTCGTCCATTCCCGCCACCGGCCACAGGCCTTCGGCCATCGCCTTCGTCTCGAAGGAGAAATCGGGTCTCTCAACGATTTCGAAGAGAAGCGGAGAATCAGAACGCGCGCGAGCCATGTTGCGGCGAGGTTCGCATCGGCTCCGATTCTCCGCAAGCCCCTCCGGGTCGGGTGAGGCACCGGACCCGGAGGGCACCGTCTGCAAGCCCGGGGACAGGACAGGCCGGACGGGATTTTTTCATCTGCCGCCGGCGTCGGCGGCAGACGATGTCTTCAAAGCAGCATCAGTTGCTCGGTTGCCTTGGCTGCGGCGACGAACTGGTCGGTCCTGAGCGACCGCCGCTCGGCGTTGAGGCCAAGCCGTTTGGCGGCAATCTCGAAGCGCCGGCCGATCTGCCAGGCATAGGGGCCGGAGCCTTTCATGCGCTTGCCCCATTCCGAATCGTAATCCTTGCCGTCGCGCATCGAGCGGATCAGCGACATGACGTGACGGTAGCGGTCCGGATAATGACGCAGCAGCCAATCCTTGAAGATCGGCGCGACCTCCAGCGGCAGGCGCAGCAGGACGTAGCCGGCCTCGCGCGCTCCTGCCGCACGTGCCGAATCGAGGATTCGTTCCATCTCCTGATCGGTCAGGCCGGGGATGATCGGAGCGACCATGACCGAGGCCGGAATGCCGGCATCCGAAAGCTGCCTGATCGCCTCCAGCCGCTTGGTCGGCGTCGACGCGCGCGGCTCCATCGTTCTGGCCAGCATACGGTCGAGCGTCGTCACCGACAGCGCCACCTTGGCCAGCCCGCGTTCGGCCATGCGCGACAGAATGTCGATGTCGCGCGTCACCAGCGCGGATTTGGTGACGATGCCGACCGGGTGGCCGCGCGCCTCCAGCACTTCGAGGATCTCGCGCATGATCCGGTACTGCTTCTCGATCGGCTGATAGGGATCGGTGTTGGTGCCGATGGCAATGGTGCGCGGCTGGTAGCCGTCCTTCGACAATTCCTTGTCGAGCAGCCGCGCCGCATCCGGCTTGGCGAACAGCTTCGATTCGAAATCCAGTCCCGGCGACAGGCCCATGAAGCTGTGCGTCGGCCGCGCGAAGCAATAGACGCAGCCATGTTCGCAGCCGCGATACGGATTGATCGAGCGGTCGAAGGAAATGTCGGGCGATTCGTTGCGGGTGACGATGGTGCGCGGCTTCTCGACCTGCACCTCGGTCTTGAACGGCGGCAGCTCCTCAAGCGAATTCCAGCCATCGTCGAACACATGCCGGCTGACCGGCTCGAACCGGCCGGACGGGTTGATGCGGGCGGACCGGCCGCGATTGCGCTCCGGACGGATACGGACGCCACTCTCCTCGATCATTGCATTGGCCATCTCGGCTCTTCCAGCCCCGAAGGCAGCAATGTCGGCACGCACGATCTGTTCCATTTTCGCCCTCTCCCAGGGACTGTCGGCTGGCTGTCGAATCGCTCTGTTCATGAAAATAATCCTATTTTATTCGATGGAACAAAGCAAGAACATTTTTATGAAGCGACGCAAGAACTGGCGCTGCGCCCGGCTTTCCGCTATTCGGCTAACGATGCTCAGCGTTCTCATCCAGACCCTGAATGACGAGGAAAGACTTGCCCGCACGCTCGCCTCGCTGATCGGCGGCGCGGTCGAGGGCGTGGTGCGCGACGTTATCGTCTGCGACACCGGCTCGACCGACCAGACGCACCGCGTTGCCGAACATGCCGGCTGCCTTTATGTGGCGAGCGGCGGCATTGCTGCCGGCATCAGGCAGGCCAAGGGCGACTGGCTGCTGCTGCTGGAGCCGGGCGCGCGGTTGGGCGAGGGCTGGATCGACGAGGTCGTCGCCCACACCGCCAGGCAAACCATGCCGGCGCGATTCTCGCGGGCGCGCGGCAACCGCGTGCCGTTCCTGTCGCGGGTGTTTTCGGGAAACCGGGCACTGGCCGAAGGGCTGGTGATCAGCAAGCGTCAGGCCGCGGCTCTATCGAAAAATGCCCGCAGCGCCGAAGCTATCGCCCGCGGCCTTGCGACCAAGCGGCTCGACGCCGAGATCTGGGTGGCGCCGGTGAAGTGACGGTCGTTTCTTTGCCGGCAAGCGGGCGAGGGACGGTCGCGTCGTTTGCTGCGGTAGTTCCGACGAACTCCTGCATGCGGTGATGGCCGGACATGATGGAATCCGCATTGGCGCGATTCGTCGGAGGAATGCATATGCTTGTCGTCCTGCGGGAAACTCGCGATACTCGGCGACATTTCGGGGAGATCGCAGATGAATGTATCCAAATTCGTTCGTATCGCCTTGCTGGCAGCCGCTTGCTCAGTGCCAACGATCGCGGTGGCGCAGGAGTTGTCGCTTTGGTCGGTTTATGAGAACACGCTCAAATCGGCCAAGTACATCGATCTGACCCATGCCTTCGAGCCGGTGCAGCCGGTATGGCCGGGCTTCGCCAACGCCAGGTTCAAGGCGGCTGTCGCCGGGAAGGACATCGAGGGCTACGTCAAGGCCGGCGAAGAGTTCACTTACGACAAGCATGGCTTTGTCGCGAGCGCCTACGAGTTGACGACGGACCAATATGGCACGCAGCTCGATCCGCCCTCCCACTGGAATCCGCTCGGCGCAACGATCAGCGACCTGCCGGCCACCTATGCCGTGCGGCCGCTCGTCGTCATCGACATCAGCGGCAAGGTGCAGGCTGACGAAGGCTATCACCTCCAGGTCGCCGACATCGAAGAGTGGGAAAAGCGGCACGGCCGCATACCGGAAGGTTCAGTCGTCTTCGTGCGTTCGGATTGGTACAAGAAATGGTCCGATGCCACGCGCTTCAACCAAAAACCGTTTCCAGGCGTCAGTTTGGACGCACTGAAATTCCTGCATCTGGAGCGGAAGATCCTGTTTCATGGTCATGAACCGCTCGACACCGACACCACGCCCAATCTCGAAGGCGAACACTGGCTGCTTCACAACGACTTCACTCAGGCAGAAGGCGTTGCAAATCTCGACAAGGTGCCAGAGGCCGGCGCGTTGGTCACAATCGGCTTCGCCAAGCCGCTCGGCGGGTCAGGCGGATACGCGCGTTACATCGCGATTGCACCCGCCGACTGGACCGAGGGCGTCTCGGTAACCGAAGCGCCTGGTGCGCCGCTTACCCGGCAAACCGCGCCGCTCAAGCGCGACGAGAACGGCGTCTTCCGCCCGACGCCCTGATAGTAGAGGATATCATCGGGGCGGCAGGGCCGTGGCACGTCCCATTCCACGCGATTTGTGGCGCAAGTCGGGACATAAGGTTCAGACGACCAGCCCTCCGGCGCTCGCGAAAACGTGACTGTCCCGATGATAGCCATCACAATTGCTAGCGCTATCGTGGCATGAGCGCCAATCCTGCCACGGGAGACAGCCTTGCTCCGCCTGTCCGCCTTTGTTCTGCTGACTGTGGCTTTCTGGCCGTTCGCCGCGTCGGCCCAGGAAGAGCCGCCGCCGTCGAGATGCGTTGCGATCGCTGAAGCGCTGCCGTCGGCCACCTTTGCCAGCTTCACGGCGCCAAACGCGCAGACGTCTCGGCTGGCCGAGGCTTTCGTCGACGGCGACGTTACGATCACCTATGCCGGCCATTCGACCTACGTGATCGAGACACCCTCCGGCGTCAGGATCGCCACTGACTTTTCCGGCGTCTATGGCGCCGACCCGCTGCCGCGCGTCGTGACTATGAACAAGGCCCACCGCACCCACTATTCGGACCATGTCGATCCCGGCATCGAATATGTGCTGCGCGGCTGGAATCCGGACGGCGGTCCGGCGCGCCACGCGCTTGTCGTAGACGATGTCTATATCCGCAACGTGCCGACGGATATCCGCAATGGCGGCGATCTTGGCAAGGACGGCAATTCCATCTTCATTTTCGAAGTGGCTGGCCTCTGCATCGGCCATCTCGGCCATCTGCACCACCGGCTGGAGGATGCGCATTACGGCGCCATCGGCCGTCTCGATATTCTCATGGTGCCTATCGACGGCGGCATGACGCTGTCGCTCGACCGGATGACCGAAATCACCGCGCGGCTCTATTCCTCGATGATCCTGCCGATGCATCGCCATGCGACCCCGATCAGCGAGTTCACAGGCAGGATGGGCGATGATTTCGCGGTGGAATTCCTCGCCGGCCGATCGCTGACGGTCTCACTGAAGACGCTGCCCGACCGGCCCACGATCATCATCCTCGAAGGTGTTTGATCGCTTCTGCTTGATCCAATCCGCCATGCGTGGGCTCTTGCTAACTTGTCTTGGTGCCGCCGCGCCGCAGATGCTCGTCCAGGCGCGGCATGATCTCGACGAAGTTGCAGGGCATGTGCCGGTAGTCGAGCTGCGGCTTCAAAATGCCGTCCCAGGCGTCCTTGCAGGCGCCGGGCGAACCCGGCAGCACGAAGACGAAGGTCGCGTTGACGACGCCGCCGGTCGCCCGGCTCTGGATCGTCGACGTGCCGATCTTGTCGTAGGAAATGCGGTGGAACACTTCGGAAAAGCCGTCCATACGCTTTTCGAAGATCGGCTCCAGCGCCTCCGGCGTTACGTCGCGGCCGGTAAAACCGGTGCCGCCGGTGGTGATGACGACATCGATCGCTTCGTCCCTCGACCAGTTCTGAACCTTGTCGCGGATTTTCTCGCGGTCGTCGGTGACGATGTCGCGGCCGGCGAGAATATGGCCGGCCTCGACGATGCGGTCGGCCAGCACCTGGCCGGATTTGTCGTCGGCAGGGCTGCGCGTATCGGAAACGGTCAGCACCGCGATGCGCACGGGAATGAAGGAACGGCTCTCGTCAATCCTGGCCATATGCGTCAGGCTCCGATGTCATGCTTCGCGTCGCGGCGACGAACCAGTCGGGATGGCGGCTGCGGATATCGACTGCGGCCCGCTTGGCGACATTGCCGGTCTCGAACAGCCCAAAACAGGTCGCACCGGAACCGGACATTCGCGCGAACCCCGCTCCGGCCTTGTTAAGCACCGAAAGCGCCTTGCCGATAACCGGTTGGATCGCCCGTGCCGCAGGCTCGAGATCATTGCGGGTGATCTCCAGCCAATTGCGGATGCTGTGGAAGTCGAGGTCGCGCGGCAGCGGCGGCAGTCCGTCATTGTCGCGATGGGGAAGCGCATTGAACACATCGGCCGTGACGATGGCAGTGCCGGGATTGACGAGAACCAGCCCGAGTGCGGGAAAGCTCGGCACGGCCGACAATTCGTCACCGACGCCGCACGCGATCAGCGGCCTTGCCATAAGGCACATGGGAACGTCGGCGCCCAGCGAGAGGCCGACCCGCGCCAGGTCGGCATCGTCGAGGTCCAGCCGCCATGTCTCAGCCAGCCCGCGCAGCACCGTTGCGGCGTCGCTCGAGCCGCCGCCGACGCCGGATGCGACCGGCAGGTTCTTTTCGAGCCTGATTGCGACCGGCGGCGTATGCCGCGGACCACCCTGTTTTCGCAGCGCATCGCGCGCTTTCACGACCAGATTGCTGTCGTCGAGCGGGACTGCGGAGGCATATCGGCCTGACACGGAAAACCCGTCGCTGTCGGCGAGCTCGATGTCAACCCGGTCGCCGAAGCGCGTGAACACCGCCAGGCTCTCGATCGTGTGATAGCCGTCGGCGCGCCTGCCGGTGACGTGCAGCGCGAGATTTATCTTGGCATGCGCATGCAATGCCCGGACCCTATTGCCGGAAGCCACTGTCTCAGCCACGAGGGGGATGATGTCAGTCCTTGGCCAGGCGGTATTCGCCGGTCTTCGGGTCCCTGACCAGCGTGCCCATTGTGCCGTTGGTAGCCTGCTTTTCGGTGCGCCGTATCTTGGCCGTCACGCGCTCGGCTTCCCTGACGAAGGAGCGATAGCCGAAATAGGCGAGCAGGCCGACTGCGATAAAGAAAATGATCTGTGGCATGTCAAACTCCTCCCTCGCAAGGCCGACTGCGGCGCCCGTCGGGCCGATCAAGCTTTAAGTTAAACGCTTTCGCCGGTTTTTCAAAGCCCGAAGCGCGCCCACAGCGCGCGCTCTTCCGCCGCATCGATCACGCCGTTTGCGGCAGCAGCGGCGATCTCGGGCGCCGAAAAGCCGCCTCTGTTTGAGCCGAACCAGCCGAAGCGGCCGAACAGGCCGCGCGGCGCCGTGATCAGCTTGAGCTGGGTTTTCGGCCCGAAGCGAGCCCTCAGCACGCTGCGCATATCGCCGAGCGCATCGACAAGGCCGAGCTCCAGTCCCTTCTTGCCGGTCCAGAACAGGCCGGTGAACAGGTCCGGGTCGTCCTTGAGCTTGGCCCCGCGCCGGTCCTTGACGAGGTCGATGAAGGTCTCGTGGACCTCGAGTTGCAGCGCCTTCAGCCGCTCGATATCTTCCTTCTTCTCTGGCTTGAACGGATCGAGCACCGCCTTGTTCTGGCCGGCCGTATGGACGCGGCGCTCGACGCCGATCTTCTTCAACAGCTCGGGAAAGCCGAACGAGGCCGACACCACGCCGATCGAACCGACGATAGACGACGGATCGGCAAAGATCTCGTCGCCGGCGACCGCGATCATGTAGCCGCCCGACGCTGCCACGTCCTCGACGAAGACCAGGACCTTTTTGTTCTTCTCGGTCGCCAGGTCGCGGATGCGTCTGAAGATCAGCCGCGACTGCACCGGCGAGCCGCCCGGCGAATTGATGGAAATGGCGACCGCGGGCGCGTCGAAGGAAAACGCCTTCTCGATGGGGCCGGCGGTGGATGCCAGCGACAGGCTCGGCCGGAACGCGCCGCCGCCGGGCATGATGGTGCCGTGCAGCCGGATGACGGGAATGGTGACGATGTCGGAGCGCCAGGATTTCGGCAGCAGGCGGTTCAGGAAGCGTTTCACGGGGTCTCCGGTCAAAATTGGCTTGCAGGCATGTAGGGATTCGCCGGCCAACGGCAATGCCGCGACGCGGAGCCGGCCAAAAAGGCTCAGTCGCCGAACAGCGAAGCCATCCCGTTGTTGATCATCTCGGTCCGCTCCGTGGGGCCGTCACCGGATTGCGCGTGCAGCATCAGCGGCGGGCGGATCGACAGTTTTCCGCGTGCGCCGAGGATTGCCCTGACGACGATGCGGATCGCCGCTGCCTCGGGGCGGGGGTGGACGGCCAGCATCTCGGCGTCGCCGAAGCGGCCTGATATCGCATCGAGGATGGCGCCGAGCTGATCTGGCCTGGCAATCACGGCAAGACCGCCGCGCGGCCTGACCACGGCAGCCGCGCTTCGGATCCAGCTGTCGAACAGCCCGTCCTCCATCACATGCGCCGCCTTCCTGAGCGGGTCGGGCGTGGCGCGATCCTCGGCGGCGTTGAAGGGCGGGTTCATGATGACGAAATCGAAGGAATTGTCGGCAAGCCCGGTGGCGGTTCGTGCCTGGCCCGACAGCGCGACGTCGGCGGCGAGCACCGAGGCGCGGTCGTTGAGATGCGCATTACCGGGGTGGGCAAGCGTCGTTGCGGCGAAGGCCGCCATTTCCGGAGACCGTTCGATGAGCACGGCCTCGGCATCAGGACAGCGCGACAGCACGGCCAGGCCTGCGGCGCCAGCACCCGCGCCGAAATCGGCAAGGCGCCCGGCGAAGGAGGACGGCACGGAAGCCGCCAGCATCATGGCGTCCATGCCTGCGCGATGGCCTGCCTGTTTCGGCTGCACCAGCCAGAATCGCCCGCGATGGAAAGCATCGACCGTATGGGCCGGCGTGTCCTGGGTGGCGCGCGCCGCGGACATTACTTCTGGCGCATCTCGTTGGCGATGCCGGCATCCGTCAGGATGCGCCGCGCCGCATCGGCCTGGTCGGCTTCGACCATGATGCGCCTGGGCAGGATGCCGATCGAACCGTCGAGCACGCTCATGTTCTGGTCGGCGACGAAACAGCCGATGCCGGCATCGCGCATCAGCGATTCGACAAAGGAGATGATCACGGCGTCGTTGGTGCGGATAAGCTCTATCATAGGACGAAACTCGCAGGTTGCAGCGTCTATGTAAACGTGGCTGGCTTCCGTCGCCACCTCGACCGCGCCAAATCGCCTCTTGCCGTGCCTGTGGGTAGCGCCCTAGAGTCTGCGGCGGTATCGGGGTGCCGTCGTGCGCGTGACATAAGACGGGAGTTTGTCGTGGGTGTCGTTCTCAACATCGAAAACGGAAAGCGGGAAGCCGCCTCCATTAAGGATCTCATCGACCTGACTTCGGCCGATATGGGGCGCGTCAACAAATTGATCCTGTCGAAGGCGGGTTCCGACGTCGAGATGATCCCGGAGATTGCCAACCACCTGATCTCTTCGGGTGGCAAGCGGCTGAGGCCGATGCTGACGCTCGCCTCAGCGCAGATGTTCGGCTATTCCGGCGAGGGCCATGTCAAGCTCGCCACATCAGTCGAGTTCATGCACACCGCCACGCTCCTCCACGACGATGTCGTCGACGAGAGCGGCATGCGGCGCGGCAAGAAGACCGCCCGCATGATCTGGGGCAACCAGGCGAGCGTGCTGGTCGGCGATTTCCTGCTCGGCCAGGCTTTCCGCATGATGGTCGATGTCGGTTCGCTGGAAGCGCTCGACATCCTGTCCAGCGCCGCCTCGATCATTGCCGAGGGCGAGGTGATGCAGCTCGCCGCCGCCAAGAACCTCGAAACCACGGAGGATGAGCATTTCGCGGTGATCAAGGCCAAGACCGCTGCCCTGTTCTCGGCCGCCGCCGAGGTCGGTCCGGTCATCGCCCAGGCGACGCGAAACGATCGCGCGGCGCTGCGCTCCTATGGCATGAATCTCGGCCTTGCCTTCCAGCTGATCGATGATGCGCTGGATTATGGCGGCACCAGCAAGGATCTGGGCAAGAATGTCGGCGACGACTTTCGCGAAGGCAAGGTGACGCTGCCGGTGATCCTCGCCTACCGGCGCGGCACCAAGGCCGAACGCAGCTTCTGGAAGCGCGCCATCGAGGACAATGTCACCGATGACGCCGGGCTGGAAAAGGCGATCGGATTGATGACCCGCCACGGCGCTATCGCCGACACCATCGGGCGCGCCGGCCATTTCGGCGAGATCGCCCGCGACGCGCTGGCGCCGCTTGAAGCGACGCCGCAGAAATCGGCGCTGCTCGACGTCATCGATTTCTGCATCAGCCGGGTGAACTGAGAGACATCGCCGCCATTTGGCCGGCACGGTGCCGGCCCGTGATTTTGGTCTTCCCCGATGAACCATTGCGGCGGTGAAATCATGCACGTTCCGCAGCAGCATGGTTAGCAGCAGGGCAGGGCTCCGTGACGGTCAGCGCGCCCGGCAAACTGTCGAGGTCATGAAAATGACCACGCGCTCTTCAGCAGCGCCACGAGCTCGCTCTGACGGCTGGTTTCGGTTTTCCGGAAGATTCGCTCGAGATAGGTGCGGGCCGATTTGACGGCGATGCCAATTTCCATGGCCGCCTCCTGCACCGAATGGCCGGAGGCCAGCTCGACGGCGAGCCGGGCTTCCGCCGGCGTCAGGTCGAACAGGCCTGAAAGCACATTGGGCGACGGAACAGTGGCGCCGGTACTGACCGTGGTTGCGACAACCAATACGTCTGCACCCGAAAAAATATCGTGTGCGGCGCGGCGCAGCGGCAACAGCTGAATGACCAGCGCGGGCCGCCCTTTGATGGCCGCAACCGGGATGGACCGCACGACGCGGTTATCCCGGTTCTGCGCGATGGCCTGCTGGAAAAGCGCGTTTGCAGTTTGATCGGCAATCGCCATACCACCATGGGCTGTGGGAAGGAAGACGTCCGCCATGCCTTCGGAAAGCGGATTGGCCGTCAGCACACGGCCCGATCCACTCATGATTGCGGCCGGCAGCCCGATTTCCCGGAGAATGGATACCGCGCTCCTGGCCCGTTCCAGACCCAGGCGCCCGGCGACGAGGCCGGCCCGTGCGACGTGCGGACGCAGTCCGTTCAACAGATCGATTGCGGCCTGGTCATAACTCCCGTCCTTCAGCCAGCGCTGGAAGACAAAAAGGACAAGCTCGCCGCCAGGCATGGGGATGGCTGTGCAAAGATGCGGCCCGATGCCAAACGCGGTGGCACTTTTGCGAACGGGATCGCGCTCGATCTCCTCGCAGGTGATGAAATTATCGACCCGCACAAAGCTTGCTGGCTGCGCGGCGCACATGCGCTTCACGCTCTCGGAAAACCGCCAAGTATCCCGCTTCATGAATTCGTCGAGCAAGGGCTGGAGATGCGTTTCGGTGATGGCGCGGACCGGCGAATGATCGCTGACTACAAAGATCGCGCCGTTTGCCGAGCGGGAGATCGCGCCTGCCGCCGCCAATACCTCCGGCCACAGCTCGGTCGCGAACGCCGCTTCGTAGATTCGATCGACAATGGCGAAGGCCTGCTGGCCCTGCGGCATTTCCAGCATCGGCATCTTCCTGGGCGAAGCAACGGCATCCATCTGCACGGTTCCACGCGTCATTCCGCTGCGGAAACTATCGACGCACGCCGCTTACGGATCGCTTACGGCATCGCGGCGCCGATGCTGCAGCAGGACAGGCCGGCAGCGCGTCAGGCCGGCAAATCGCGGTCGACGGTCGCAATTTGGCGCCTTTCCGTGTTGTTTTTGATAGCATTACCCGATTGTGAATTCGGGCCGGGTTGAAGCCTCACCCCAAAAAGGCCATGCTTAACGTGGAAAAGATCGAGTCAACGGCGATCCCGCTGACGCGGGTATGGCTTCGACTGAAAGGGATATGATGCGGCAAGGATGTGCGCGCTGGCTGACAGGGCTGGCAATTGTGACGGGCATGGCGGTCTCCGGTCTGCCCGCCTATGCCAAAGAGACCACCGAGCCAGTCAATATCACGTCGTTCTCGGGGGCCTATCTTGCCGCGCGGGTCGCCGAAGGCGACAATGATCTCGACAGCGCCATCGCCTACTACAAGCAGGCGCTCGCCTTCGCTCCCGGTGACACCTCGTTGCAGCAAAGCCTGATGCTGTCGCTGATCGCGCAGGGGCGCTTCGAAGAATCCCTGGTCTATGCCGACAAGCTCAAGACGGTTCCCGACGTCGAGCGGTTCTCGCGCCTGGCGCTGGCCGTCGGCTCCTTTCAGCAGAAGGACTTTTCCAAGGCCGAATACTGGCTCAAGCTTTCGCTCGAATCCGATCTCGACCGGCTGATCTCCGGCGTCTTGACCGGCTGGGCCAAGCAGGGCGCCGGCGACCCCGGCGAGGCCATGGCCTCGATCGAAAAGCTGCAGGGCCCGGACTGGTTCGGCCTGTTCAAATCCTTCCATCGCGGGCTTATCGCCGATGCCTCGGGCCTGCCCGAAAAGGCGGATGCGATCTACGCCGCCACCTTGCAGGACACCGCGACCGGCGCCGCCGCGCCCGAAACCTGGATGCGCAACGCGCAGGCCTATGCCTCCTTCCTTGCCCGCAAGGGTGACAAGGACAAGGCGCTGTCCGTGCTCGATCAGGCCGAGGCATTTGCACCCGGCAAGGTCGAGATATCGGCGCTTCGCGACAGGATCACCAAGGGCGAGAAGATCGAACCCTTCGTTGCCGGCCCGTCCGACGGCGCCTCGGAAATTCTGCTCGATCTCGCCACCGCGCTCAATCGCGGCGGCGGTGAGCCGTTCGTCCGCCTCTATCTGCAATACGCCCTGGCACTGAGGCCCGACAGCGACGCGGCCCTCGTCCAACTCGCCGCCGTCTCCGAGCAGTTGAAGGACGGCGAGGGCGCCATCGCCTTCTATCGCCGCATCCCGGCCGGTTCGCCGCTGAAGACGCTGTCGGAACTGCAGCTCGGCCTCAACCTTGCAGATCTCGACCGCTATGACGAGGCCATCGCCCATCTGAAGGCCCTCGTCGAAGCGCGTCCCGACGACATGCGCGCTTATCAGGCGCTCGGTGGCGTCTATGCCTCGAAGGAGGATTTCCGCTCCGCGGCCGGTCTCTACGACAAGGCGGTGGCGATGCTGAAGGCCCCGACCCGCGCCGATTGGAACATTTTCTACCAGCGCGGCATCGCCTATGAGCGACTGAAGGAGTGGCCGAAGGCCGAGCCGAATTTCCGCAAGGCGCTGGAATTGTTCCCCGACCAGCCGCAGGTTCTGAACTATCTTGGCTATTCCTGGGTGGACATGAACACGAACCTCGAGGAAGGCCTTCAGATGATCCAGAAGGCCGTCGAGCTCAGGCCGAGCGACGGCTACATCGTCGATTCGCTGGGCTGGGCCTATTTCCGCCTTGGCCGATTCGACGATGCCGTGCGCGAATTGGAACGTGCCGTTTCGTTGAAGCCGGAAGATCCGGTGCTCAACGATCACCTTGGCGATGCCTATTGGCGCGTCGGCCGCAAATTGGAAGCCACCTTCCAGTGGAACCAGGCTCGCGACCTCAAGCCGGATCCCGGCGTGCTCGCCGCCTTGCAGCAGAAACTGCTGAAGGGCCTGTCGCCGATCGAATCCAACACGGCGCAGGAAACCCCGAAGGTCAAGCCCGAACCGACGACTGCGCCAAAGGGCTGAATACTTCTGAATTCGATTATACGGGCTCGTCGCCGCTGTCGCTAAGGGTCTGGACTATAAGCCATGATAATCGTGAGCCGTGCCGAGCACCGCTCGGAGCCCTGAGTCGTTCTGTTCCTCGATCCATCGGGTCGTACGGTCGTAGGCATCCGAAAACAACTCGGTATGCCGACTCCAATCCATGAAGCTGATCGTGTTGGAAACCTCCGGACAGATCAGGATATCCTCTTCGCCGACGGCAATGTCCTGCGGCCGGTGTGCCAGCATGCTCATGTCAATGACCTGAAGGATGCTGGGAACCCGAGGCAAGCGGGCACGACCGAAAGGGTTCAGCAAGGCCAATGCCAGTTCGGAAGCTCCGGGGATACGGTCATAGTCTATGTCGTATTTCTGCGGTGCACTCGACCCGAAGGTCACGATGACATTGGGTCCGGTCTTGAGCTCCTTCATCTGCTCCAGCGGCAAATTGTTCATGATAGCGCCGTCCACCAGCATATCGCCGTCATCCGTAAAGAACGGCGGCAGGACGCCCGGGATGGAGCCGGACGCCCGAACGGCGTGCCAGAGCTTTCCACGACGGTGGACATGGGGCTGACGGCTGCTCAGATTGGTCGAAAGCGCAAAGAACGGAAGCCAAAGATCCTCGATCAGAACGTCGCCGTATTCCAGCCGAAGGGCCCGATCAAACGCTTTGTGATCCAGAAGCGCGAAATGCGGCAAGGTGGGACGGCGAAACGCCCGGCTCTTGATAAATATGTTGTGGGTGCCTCGGTCGATCTGGTCGGCATCCAAGCCTCTTGCGAAGCCGGCCATCATCGCCGCGCCGGAACTTGTCCCGCCGAGATAGTCGAAGCAAGCGCCCGCCTCAACGAAAGCCTTGTAGACGCCCAAATGAGCGCTGCCGAGGGACCCACCCCCTGCCGCCACGAAGCCCAGTGCCTTGCCCGAAATGAATCGGACCAGGCGCTGGAAATCAGACGCGTCGTCCAGCGCAACATGATGATGCTGGTCAACATAGGGTCGCTCATCGAGCCATGCAGAGGTACCGGAGACCGCAGCCGAGCGGGTGTCGTGAATTAGGACAAGCCGACTGGTCGATGGCGGATGGACCGATAGCGTCAGTTCCTCAGATGGGTTCAGACGAGGCGAGCAGGATGCGTTGGCCAGCAACAAGACGGTATCGGCCTGACGAATGCAGACTTGGGTCCATTCATTAGGTTCCTCATCGGCAACATAAACGATGAATTGGGCTTCCGCCTCCAGTTCGTTCAACCAGTTAAGGATCGGCTGGTCGTCGATCGGAAAACCTGGGAACTTCGCTTGGATGTCAAGCCGGGAAACGAACCGAGCGCGCGTGGCCGCGCCGAACGCCTGCCGCAGGTGCTGGATGAACACCGGTGAGATGCGACTTCCGCCGGCTGCAATGATCGCAAGCGTTCGGATCTTGGCAGGTTCCTTGAGACGCGACGAACTGGGAGATTGGGTGGCAAACCGGCGCGCCAGAAATACCGTGACCGCCTCTCTCAGGCTCGGCAATGTCTCGGCCGCCTTCTCGAAATGATTGCGACCGATTTCAAGGACGATCGAATCGCGCGCTGCAAGGACAGTGGCCATGCGGGGTAGTCCCGCGAAGAAACCGATTTCACCGATGAGTTCACCCTGCGCGATCTCGGCGACCGATCCAGTCGAATCTCCTTTGTGTACCGTAAAGCGTCCAGACAGCACGATGAAAAACCTGTCCGACGCATCGCCTTCGCGAACCAGAACCTCACCGCGTCTCAGGACCCGACGGTCCGATTCGGCAGCTAAAGCCTCGAGCGCCAGCAACGACGCCCGATCGAACATCAATGTCGCCGACAATAAACTCGCTGCAAGAGAATCGACGGAGGACATCTGAGCCATCCCTTGGGGTTCCACGACTTTTGTCTCCTCGAGGGTGCTGGACGCCCCGCCGGATGATACCACACATGAGAGCCGCCGACGGCTGAGCGCGGGACTGATCGCTGGGCGCTCTCATCGCTAACTCCCAGGAAGGGCCACGATCAGGCCGCCACGTCCCTGCCGTTTCGCTGTATGTCACGCGTTAACTCACCCGATTGCCCTGGCTGCGGCCGGCCCCTTGCCTTGACGCTTGCCGGTGGGCGCTCTAGGGAGGGCCGCATCCCCGTCTTTCCCGTCGAGGCGCCGTGACAGTTGATATCCCAGCCCATATGCATCCCAGCCGCTCGTTCCAGGGGCTGATCCTGACTTTGCATAACTACTGGGCGGGCTATGGCTGCGTCGTTCTCCAGCCCTATGACATGGAAGTCGGTGCCGGCACGTTCCACCCGGCGACGACCTTGCGCGCGCTCGGGCCAAAGCGCTGGAACGCGGCCTATGTGCAGCCTTCGCGCCGGCCCAAGGACGGGCGCTACGGCGAGAACCCGAACCGGCTGCAGCACTATTACCAGTACCAGGTGATCCTGAAGCCGAACCCGCCCAACCTGCAGGAACTGTATCTCGGCTCGCTGGCGGCCATCGGTGTCGATCCGCTTCTGCATGACATCCGCTTCGTCGAGGACGACTGGGAAAGCCCGACGCTCGGCGCCTGGGGGCTGGGCTGGGAGTGCTGGTGCGACGGCATGGAAGTGTCGCAGTTCACCTATTTCCAGCAGGTCTGCGGCATCGAATGCGCGCCGGTGGCGGGCGAGCTCACCTACGGGCTGGAGCGGCTGGCCATGTATGTGCAGGGCGTCGACAATGTCTACGACC
This sequence comes from Mesorhizobium sp. WSM4819, assembly GCF_055811215.1. NCBI lineage: Bacteria > Pseudomonadati > Pseudomonadota > Alphaproteobacteria > Hyphomicrobiales > Phyllobacteriaceae > Mesorhizobium > Mesorhizobium sp. WSM4819. The sequence continues at coordinate 197,662 of NZ_JBVVQO010000007.1, read as the reverse complement.
TCAACTTCAACGGCCGCGACGGCGCCGACAAGGTGACCTATGGCGAGGTCTTCCTGCAGGCCGAGCAGGAATATTCGCGGCACAATTTCGAATTCGCCAACACCGCGATGCTGCTTCGGCATTTCGAAGACGCCGAAGCCGAGTGCAAGGCGCTGCTCGATGCCGGCGCGCCCCTCTCCCCCCTCGAGGGGGAGATGCCCGCGGAGCGGGCAGAGGGGGTCGCCTCAGAAGGCACCGCAAGCAAGGTCCCAGCGACTCCTCCCGCGTCTGGCCACCCCCTCAAGGGGGAGGGGAACCACCGTCTGGTATTTCCCGCCTACGACCAGTGCATCAAGGCCAGCCACGTCTTCAACCTGCTCGACGCGCGCGGCGTGATTTCCGTCACCGAGCGACAGAGCTACATCTTGCGGGTGCGCAATCTGGCGAAAGCCTGCGGCGAGGCGTTTTTGCTGACGCAGGCAGGTGGACTGGCGGCTTAGCGGCGACTTACAAGTCGAACGTGCCGCCGGGTCCGATGCTCTAGCTCCAGAGGCTGTTTGCGATTTCGACTGAAGCGCTGATTGGCAATACGCCTTGACCGCTGGAACCAGCCATTGTCCGCAGCGCCTGTCTAACGCCAGGCATCGTGAACGTGCCATGAGCCTGCGCCGCAAAACAGGCGCTGAGCGCGAGGATCTGCAGGAATGTCGATGCCGTCTTCATAGTCGTTCAGCCAATAGTTCTCTGCCTGAGCGTTGGTCGCTTCAGCGCTGCGTTCGGTTCATGGAGATCTTTGACCCAAGGACGGATGGTCCCGCTCTGGCCCGACAGGCAGCGGCATATTTTTGGCAATCGTCCGTGGATGCGCCGATTGCATGGGACCAGCCGAGTTGCTATGCCGCCTGGACCATTTCGCCGCGTGAGCACAATTTATGCCCGACCTGCTTTTAGAACTCCGTTCGGAAGAGATCCCCGCGCGCATGCAGCGCAAGGCGGCGGGCGACCTGAAGAAGATGATGACGGACGGTTTGGTCGAGGCCGGGCTGACCTATGAGGCGGCGCGCGAATATTGGACGCCGCGCCGGCTGGCGCTCGACATTCGCGGCGTGACCGCGCGCTCGAAGGACATAAGCGAGGAGATCAAGGGACCCTCGACCAAGGCGCCCGAACAGGCGGTCCAGGGTTTTCTGCGCAAGGCCGGTCTTTCCTCGATCGCCGAGGCGCATGTCCACGCCGATCCGAAGAAGGGCGACTTCTATGTCGCCCATATCTCGAAGCCGGGCCGGGCGGCCGAGACGATAATCGGCGAACTGGTGCCGGGCATCATCCGCGACTTTCCATGGCCGAAATCCATGCGCTGGGGGCCGGCCTCGGCGAAACCGGGATCGTTGCGCTGGGTGCGGCCGCTGCAGTCCATCCTCTGCACCTTCGGCCCGGAGACCGAGGAGCCGGTGGTCGTCGATTTCGAGATCGACGGCATCCGCTCGGGCAACATCACCTACGGCCATCGTTTTCATGCGCCGGGCGCCATCGGCGTGCGCCGTTTTGACGACTATGCCGCCAAGCTGGAGGCGGCGAAGGTTGTGCTCGACGCCGACCGGCGCAAGCAGATCATCCTTGCCGACGCCAGGAATCTCGCTTTCGCCAACGGGCTCAACCTTGTCGAGGACGAGGGGCTGCTTGAGGAAGTGTCAGGCCTGGTCGAATGGCCGGTCGTGCTGATGGGCGAATTCGAGCAGGACTTTCTCGCCATTCCGGCCGAGGTGATCCGGCTGACGATCCGCGCCAACCAGAAGTGTTTTGTGACGCGGCCGCAGGGCGCCGGCGAGGAGCTTTCCAACCGCTTCGTCCTGACCGCCAACATCGAGGCCAGCGACGGCGGCAAGGAGATCGCCCACGGCAACGGCAAGGTGGTACGCGCCCGCCTTTCCGACGCGCTCTATTTCTGGAAAACCGACCAGGGCGATTTGCCCGACCTCGACCAGTTGCAGGCATCGGCGGAAAAGTTCGGGCTCGATCTCAAGAAGCCGCTCGACCAGCGCATGGCCCGCCTCGACCATCTCGGCGTCACCTTCCACGCCAAGCTCGGCACGCAGGGTGAGCGGGTGGAGCGGATCAAGAGGCTGGCTGGCGAGATCGCTGACACGTTGTCGAAGCAGCCGAATTTCTTCGATGGCAAGCTTCTGTCCGCCGACGATCTGGACGTCGAGCAGAAATATCTCCGCGAGCGCGCCGAGCGTGCTGCCGTCCTGGCCAAGGCCGACCTCACCACCGAGGTAGTCGGCGAGTTCCCGGAATTGCAGGGCGCCATGGGCAGCAAATATGCGCTGCTGCAGGGAGAGCATCCCTCGGTCGCCGCCGCCGTCGAGGAGCACTATAAGCCGCAGGGCCCGTCCGACCGCGTGCCGACCGATCCCGTATCTTTGGCCGTAGCGCTCGCCGACAAGCTCGACATGCTGGTCGGGTTCTGGGCGATTGACGAAAAACCGACCGGGTCAAAAGACCCCTATGCGCTTAGGAGGGCGGCGCTGGGAGTGATCAGGATTTTGGTCGAGAATCGTGTCCGGCTTGCGCTGACATCTCACTTCGACCGCGCTTACCAGATGGCGAACTATCTTGCATCCGGACGGCCCTTTAGCGCCGACCTCCTGTCCTTCTTCCACGACCGCCTAAAGGTCTATCTCCGCGACCAGGGCGCGCGGCATGATTTGATAGATGCGGTGTTGGCCGGTGGCGCTGCCCCCTCATCCGGCCCTTCGGGCCACCTTCTCCCCGCTGGGGAGAAGAGGCTGGCACCGGCGTTGGCTACCTCTTCTCCCCTCGGGGAGAAGGTGGCCGCAGCGCGGCCGGATGAGGGGGCTTCGCGGTCCAACGACGATCTCCTGCAAATCGTCCGCCGTGTCAAAGCCCTTGGCACCTTCCTCGACACCGAGGACGGCAAGAACCTGCTTGCCGGCACCAAGCGCGCGGCCAACATTCTGGCCGCCGAAGAGAAGAAGAAAACGACGATCGCCGAAAATGTTGAGCCGGCTCTATTCCGGGAAGATGCCGAGAAATCGCTGTTTGCCGCGGTGAACCAGGCCGAGATGGAAGCCGGCCAAGCGATTCACAACGAAGACTTTTCCGCCGCCATGCTGGCGCTTAGCGCGTTGCGTGAACCGGTTGATTCATTCTTCGAACGTGTTCTTGTGAATGATGAGGACCAGGCCGTGCGCGCCAACCGCCTGGCGTTGCTGGCGCGCATCCGGGCAGCGACCGACCAGGTCGCAGATTTCTCGAAGATCGCCGGCTGAGGCTTGGCAGTTCAGGCGAGCGTCCCGCGAACTTCTATCTGGCCTGGTCGATCTCGGGGATGGGCGTTGGTTGCGGCGCTGCGGGCTCGGGCGGGCTGTTCGTTGCCGTTGTTTTTTTGTCGGATTTCGTGGCCGCCGCAGGTGCTGCGGCAGCAGTTGCCGCAGCAGGTGCGGGGCTGGGCGCCGGCTTTGTGAAGGCGTCACCGACGATGCCGCCGCGAATGATCATCGGGCTTTGCGTGAAATCATGCTTGGGCTCGGGCTGGCTCGGGATCGCAGAAACTTTTTCATAGGTGACATCGGGCACTGGTTCGCCGAGCGCCACGATCGATGGCGTCGAGGAGTTGCCAGCCACCTTCGCCGGCTCAGGCGCACCGAGCCTGATGACGGACGGGGTCGAGGATGGTGCACCGGGAACAACGAAGGACGAAGCCTGTGCTGTGCCCGCCGCCAGAGTGAGGCCAAGCGCCCCCAAAATACGCACCCAGACCATAATAGTTCCCCTTGCCCAACAGGCCGGCACCATAGCGTCCGGGAATTGATGCGGGCTTGCCAGGAAAGCTGGCATTTTAGCGATTGGCAATTCGCTTCCGCCCGGACTTGCCCCGTGAACGTCACCGTATTACGCACCCACATCTGTGAGGTGATGAGAGTGGCTGAGATACTTGCCGCCGGCGAAGCGATGGAGCGGGCGCTGGCGCTGCTCGAAGGCGGCGATGTCGTCGCCATTCCGACCGAAACCGTCTACGGGCTGGCCGCCGATGCCACCAATGGCGTTGGCGTGGCGCGCATCTTCGAGGTCAAGGGCCGGCCGCGCTTCAATCCGCTGATCGCCCATGTCGCCGAGCTGGCGATGGCTGAGCGCATCGCGCTGTTCGATCCCGTGTCGAAAAGGCTGGCGCAGACATTCTGGCCGGGACCGCTGACGCTGGTGCTGCCGCAGCGGCCCGGCAACGGCATTCATCCGCTGGTCACCGCCGGGCTCGATACGGTCGCGCTGCGCATGCCGAAAGGCTTTGGCGGCCAGCTGATCGCCAGGCTCGGACGCCCGCTTGCAGCGCCCAGCGCCAATTCCTCAGGCAGGATCAGCGCAACGACGGCCGAGGCCGTGGCCGCCGATCTCGGTCCAAAAATCAAGCTGGTGGTCGATGGCGGCGCGACGTCGGTCGGGGTCGAATCGACAATCGTGAAGATAGAGGGCGGAAAGCTGCGGCTGCTGCGGCCGGGCGGCATTGCCGCCGAAGAGATCGAAGCGGCCGCCGGCATGAAGCTGCGGCGCGGCGCGGCGGGCATCGAGGCGCCGGGCATGCTCGCCTCGCATTACGCGCCGGGTGCTGCGGTGCGGGTCAACGCCGCAAAAGTCGCAAAGGGCGAAGCCTTGCTGGCGTTCGGCCCGCGCCGCGCCGAAGGCTGGCAAGGCGCCGCCGCCTTGCGCAACCTGTCAGCGACCGGCGACCTGCGCGAGGCCGCGGCCAACCTCTTTGCCCATATGCAGGATCTCGATCGCAGCGGCGCCAAGACAATCGCCGTCGAGCCGATCCCCTCCGACGGGCTGGGCGAGGCGATCAACGACCGGCTTTCGCGTGCCGCCGCCCCTCGTGACAAGATCGATTGAGCACCATAGTTTCCCATCCATGAACGACATCTCAAGGGATATCGACCCCGCCCTCATCGACCGCTTTGCGGCAATCGTCGGTGACAAATATGCGCTTCGCGACCAGCAGGATATCGCGCCTTACCTCACGGAGAGGCGCGGTCTGTGGCATGGCCGGACGGCGCTGGTGCTGAGGCCCGGCAGCGTCGACGAGGTCAGCCGCATAATGCAGCTGGCAACCGAGACGGGAACGCCGGTCGTGCCGCAAAGCGGCAACACCGGGCTGGTCGGCGCGCAGGTGCCGGACGCGTCCGGCCACGAGATCGTGCTGTCACTGTCGCGGCTGAACCGTATCCGCGAGATCGACGTCCTGTCCAACACGGTCACCGTCGAGGCTGGAGTCATCCTGCAGACGCTGCAGGAAGCGGCCGATGCCGCCGACCGGCTGTTTCCGCTGTCGCTTGCCGCGCAAGGCTCCTGCCAGATCGGCGGCAATCTCTCTTCCAATGCCGGCGGCACCGGCGTTCTCGCTTATGGCAATGCGCGCGAGCTGTGCCTCGGCGTCGAGGTGGTGCTGCCGACCGGTGAGGTGTTCGACGATCTGCGCAAGCTGAAGAAGGACAACACCGGTTACGATCTAAAAAACCTGTTCATCGGTGCGGAAGGCACGCTCGGCGTCATCACCGCCGCCGTGCTCAAGCTTTTCCCAAAGCCCAAGGGGCGCGAGGTGGCCTTTGCCGGCCTATCGTCACCTGAGGCGGCACTGTCCCTGTTCAGCCTGGCGATGGATCGCGCCGGTGCCGCACTCACTGCTTTCGAGCTGATCGGCCAGAGGCCCTACGATTTTACGCTGCTGCACGCGCCAGGCGTCGTGCGGCCGCTGTCCGGGGATTGGCCATGGTATGTGCTGATGCAGATCTCTTCCGGTCGCTCGGCTGAGGACGCGAAGGCCCTCATCGAGGAGGTGCTCTCAGCCGGCCTCGGGCAGGAGATCGTCGGCGATGCCGTGATTGCGGCGAGCATCGCGCAGGGCGATGCCTTCTGGAATTTCCGCGAGCTGCTGCCCGAGGCGCAGAAGCCCGAAGGCGCCTCGATCAAGCACGACATTTCTGTGCCGGTGGCGGCCATCCCGCAGTTCATCGAAAAGGCAGCCGGCGCCGTTCAGTCGGTCAGCCCCGGTGCGCGCGAGGTGTGTTTCGGCCACATGGGCGACGGCAATCTGCATTACAACATCTCCCGGCCGGTCGGCGGCGATGACGAAGCGTTTCTCCGGCTCTATCACGCCATGAACAAGGCCGTGCACGATGTCGTGCGCAGCCTTCACGGCTCGATCTCGGCCGAGCACGGCATCGGCCAGCTGAAGCGGGATGAATTGATCGCGACAGCGCCGCCGATGGCGATCGAACTGATGCGCAGGGTGAAGACGGCCTTCGACCCGGCCGGCATCATGAATCCCGGTAAGGTTATCTGATCCTTTCGCCGTCTTGTGAATGGTTGCATTCCGATAACCATCGCCTCGAGATCAGCAAAATTTAACCGACTTTCTTAAGCGCTGCGATAAGAAGCCCGCGCTAATGTTTCCCCACAACGAGGCTGGAAAAACCGGCCCGGAGAACCGGAAGACCGGCTCTCAGGAGAGACAGGAAAGGCACGATATGAACACTGGACTGAAGCCAGTCTGGGCTGGGCGCAATATGCGCCTCGACCCACTCCGCCTGCCGCAGGTGGTGAGCTACGCGACGCGCGACGACTATGGCGACGTTACCTTCACCATCGACCATCGTGGCGCCGTCATTCGCCGCGTGCTGGAGATGAGCGGCCTGCCGGCGTTCATCGCTCTGCCCGCCAATGCGTTTCGTGGCGTGGCAGCCCGCGCAATGGAGGACCCGGACGGCAATGTCACGGTGACGCTGGAACTTCTGCACAATGATCCGATGCTTTCGGTGCCGCTGCTGGTGGCCGACGATCTCGAGGATGTCGCCGCCGACTGGCGCGCCTGGGCCGATGCCTACCGTCTGCCGATGCTTCTGATCGAATCCGACGGCATCGCCCGCACCCTGGAGGAATCGCTTGGCGTCGCCATCAAGACATTACCCGCGCAGGACCGTCGCAGGGGTCGGCTTTCGACCATGCGTCGTCCGCGCTTCCTCGCCCGCCGCAGGGCCGGCGCCCTCGGCCTCAGGCTGGTGATCGGCGGCCAGGAAATTATTTCGCGCGACGAATAGAGCGAGCGCTTTCCCTTCTCCCACAAGGGGGCCCACAGGGGAGAAGGTGGCCGCCCATGAGTCTTGCCTCCGGCAAGCCCGAGGACAGGCTCCGCGGCCGGATGAGGGGTGTTCCAGGAAACGCGAACGCCTCATTTGTTCCAACACCCTCCAACCGTCTCGGCGCTACGCGCCGATCCACCGCCCGGGGCGAGTCACGGGCCTCGCCCGCCCTTCGGGCCCCACAAGGGGAGAAGGAAAAAAGCCGCTACACCAGCGGCTTCAGCGCCACCCACAACGCACCGCCGATCAGGCCGAGGAAGACCAGCCAGCCGACCTGGTTGTTCGACCTGAACAGAAGCATGCACTGGTCGGGATCGTCGATGTCGAGCACGGTGATCTGCCGCGCCATATGGGCGCCGGCCGCGACCAGCCCGGCCAGCGCCGGCACCGGCGCCTGCGCCGCCGCGAAGGCGATGGCGAAGCAGACCAGCGCTCCGCCATAAAACCCGACGAGCCAGGTCTTGGTGTTGTCGCCGAACAGGCGTGCGGTCGAGCGCGCGCCGACGATGGCGTCGTCTTCCTTGTCCTGATGCGCATAGATCGTGTCGTAGCCGATCACCCACAGGATCGAGCCGATATAGAGCATGACGGCCGGGCCATCGAGATCGCCGAACTCGACCGCCCATCCCATCAGAGCACCCCAGGAAAAGGCAAGGCCGAGAACCAGTTGCGGCCAATTGGTAAATCGCTTCATGAACGGGTAGATGGCGACGACGGCGAGCGAGCAGATGCCGAGCAGGACGGCAAAGCTGTTGAACTGCAGAAGCACGGCGAGTCCAATCAGTGCCTGGATCAAGAGAAACGCCCAGGCCTGCCGGCGCGTGACCTTTCCCGCCGGCAGCGGCCGCGAGCGCGTGCGTTCCACCTGGTTGTCGATGTCCTGGTCGACCAGGTCGTTGTAGGTGCAGCCGGCGCCGCGCATGGCGACGGCCCCGATCAGGAACAGCACGAGATACCATGGCGCCGGCAGCAGCGAGAGCAGGGGATCAGTAGGGCGTGGATAGGCACTCGCGGCAAGGGCTGCCGACCACCAGCATGGCCACAGCAGCAACTGCCAGCCGATCGGCCGGTCCCACCGGGCAAGCTGCGCATAGGGCCATGTCAGGCGTGGCAGGATGCGGTAGACCCAGTGGCCGCTCGGCGCATCGGCGACGCGGCCCTGGGCTGCTTTCGACTGGATGGGTTCCATTGTGCTGAAGTGGCAGCAGCGGCGAACGCCGTCAAGCGTCAAGCGGGCCGAACCATTCCACGTTCCCGTGTGGAATTGCGCTCAAAGTCTTCCAAATGTCTTGACCCATCGTACGGGGCGCAATAGCGCAGTTCTGATCGTGGAATGGCAAGGGACCTGGGCATGCGCGTATTGTTGATCGGCTCCGGCGGCCGCGAACATGCTTTGGCCTGGAAGATCGCGGCCTCGCCGCTGCTGACCAAGCTCTACGCGGCGCCCGGCAACCCCGGCATCGGCCGCGAAGCCGAACTGGTGACGCTCGACATTGCCGATCATGCGGCGGTGGCCCGGTTCTGCACGGAGGAAAAGATCGACCTCGTCGTGGTCGGGCCGGAAGGGCCGCTGGTCGCCGGCATTGCCGACGACCTCCGCGCTGAAAACATTCGCGTCTTCGGCCCGTCCAGGGCGGCGGCGCGGCTGGAAGGTTCTAAGGGTTTCACCAAGGATCTCTGTGCGAAATACGACATCCCGACCGCCGCATATGGCCGCTTCGGCGATCTGGCGTCGGCCAGGGCCCATGTCGAAAAGACGGGCGCGCCGATCGTCATCAAGGCCGACGGCCTCGCCGCCGGCAAGGGCGTTACCGTCGCCATGAATTTGGCCGAGGCGCTGGCAGCGCTCGATGCCTGTTTCGACGGGTCCTTCGGACAGGCCGGCGCGGAGGTGGTCGTCGAGGAGTTTCTCACCGGCGAGGAGGCGAGCTTCTTTTGCCTGTGCGACGGCGTCACCGCGCTGCCATTCGGCACCGCGCAGGACCACAAGCGCCTCGGTGACGGCGACGTCGGTCCGAACACCGGCGGCATGGGGGCCTATTCGCCGGCCCCGGTGATGACCCCGGAGATGATCGACCGCACCATGCGCGAGATCATCGAGCCGACCATGCGCGGCATGGCCGAGCTTGGCGCGCCGTTTTCCGGCGTGCTGTTTGCCGGGCTGATGATATCAGGCGATGGGCCGAAGCTGATCGAATACAACACCCGTTTCGGCGATCCGGAATGCCAGGTGCTGATGATGCGGCTGAAGGACGATCTCCTGGTCCTGCTCAACGCTGCCGCCGACGGCCAGCTTGCACATACCTCAGTGCGCTGGCGCAACGAGGCGGCGCTCACCGTCGTGATGGCGGCAAGGGGTTACCCCGGCACGCCGGAAAAGGGCTCGGTCATCCGCGGCGTCGAACAGGCCGCGGGCGAAGGCGTCGAGATCTTTCATGCCGGCACCGCCATCGACAGCGGCGCGCTGGTCGCCAATGGCGGCCGTGTGCTCGGTGTCACGGCGACCGGCGGCACGGTCGGCGAGGCGCAGCGACGAGTCTACGCGGCGCTCGATCGGATCGATTGGCCGCAAGGTTTTTGCCGCCGCGACATCGGCTGGCAGGCCGTGGCCCGCGAGCAGGCGCGCTGACGTACAAGATTTAGCGGGGGCAAGATTAGCGGGGGCAAGATCAGCGAGGCAAGATTAACGGGGGCGACGATCCAACTCGGTCGACGCAGTGCTGACCGGATCGGTGGGCGCGGCTTCAACGGCCGATGCGGAGGGCTTTTCCTTTCGCAGCCACCCCAGATAGTCGGCGATCCGGCGCGGAAGACGCAGCGCTGTCCCTACGGCAGGCATTTGCAAGCTGCCGCGGAACTTGGCCCAGCCCGCGCTGAACATGGCGACCATTTCGGTGAAGCTCGGCGGCGGCGCCACGGTCGCATAGGTAAGGGTGACATTGCCGGCAAGGCCGGCCGCCCGCGAGAGAGGCAGCGGTATCCAGGCGAGGTAATCCGGCTGCGCGTCGATCAGGCCGCCGAACGGCCATTGCGCGCGCAGGGCGGCGGCATCCATCGGTGCGACATTGACATCGATGTCGTTCGGCGTGCCAGCCACCCGATAGGGGCAGCGGAACCGGCCGCAATTGGCTTTTGCCGAAAACTGCCAGAGTGCGTAGCCTTGCCAGTTGCCCATCGGAAAATGCACGCCGATGTCGGGCTTGTAGCGCGCATACCAGAGCGGCAGCCGCGACAGCAGCCGGTATTTGTACCTGTTGTCGGCGATGTGCTTGGCGGTCTTGCCGTTGGTGTAGAGCACCGGAAAACGGCCAATCCGCCGATGCACATGTCGCACGAACTCCTCTGCATCCTCGAGCGACATCCATTTCGTCGGGTCGTCATCCTCGATGTCGAGGGCGAGCAGGTCGTCCGGACCAGGTCTCGCGAAATTGATGAAATTGTTGGCCTGTCCGACGGGGTTGCCCGGGCGGGCGAGATGGTAAGCACCCCATTTCAGGCCGAGCGCCTTGGCCACCACCTTGCGCGTCTGGAACAGTTCCTGTGCCACCGCATGGCGCTTCCACAGCGCCTTGCAGAGCCGCGTCGCGGTCTCGTCGCCGAAACAGAAATACGCTGGTGGCATCCCGTCGGAGGCCTTGTTGATGAAGCCGACGATGCGCTTGTCGGTGGCAAGCTCGGCCCAATCGATGGGATTGTATTCGTAGGCGTCGATCACCAGCGCCCGGTCGGTCTTCTTCCAGGGCGCGGAGAAGTCCGAGGCTTGTGCCGGCGCCAACGCCATTGCCATCACGGTCGCGACGGCGAGGAGTCCTAGGCGGCGAAGAGGGTGTGCCGGCGGCTTCAAACAGCAGATCCTTGCTGGCCAAAGCCTGATCCTGAACCGCCATGGTTAAGGAAATACTTTCGGCGGTTCGCGGCGACCGCCGCAATCGTGCCGGGGATGGCTTTGCTGGTCATCAACGGAGGGCGAGCGGGTGGAACGGGTCGGGCGCCGGCGCTTGCGGCAGCGTCCCCTCAGCCTGGCGCTTGCGGTGATGGGCCAGCGAGCATTGCGGCGAACACAGGATGCCGCGATCCGACCAATAGGCGGCGCCGTCCTCGATCTTGCCCCGATGGTGCCAAAAACCTGCCGCTCGATAGGGCAGGCCGCACTCGATGCAGCGATAAGCGTCAGGTCTGGCGAGCACGGGCGGTCCGATCCGGTATTCTTGAGCTGTCGCCGGTCGAGTTGTCCGGCTTTTTGCCGATTTTAGCGTGAACAGTTCCAATTGCAAAATCTGCGTGACAAAATTTGACGTTTACGTAAAAAGAAGGCGGGGAGGCGACCCAAAAGCGAATGGTTTTGTGTCGGCACGGATATTAAGTTTCCCTGCCGGACGGAGGAGGAGCGGCATGTACCGGGCACCAGTCGAGGAAATCGCCTTCACGCTAAAGCATGTGGCGGGCCTGAAGCCGGCGCTTGACGCCGGCACCTTTGGCGACCTTGGCGAAGATCTCGTCGACGCCATTCTGGTGGAAGCCGGCCGCTTTGCCAGCGAAGAGGTCGCGCCGCTCTACAAGATCGGCGATGAACAAGGCGCGGTGCTGAGCGGCGCTGCCGTCACCATGCCGCCCGGCTGGAAGGAACTTTATCACCGCTGGATCGACGGCGGCTGGAACGCGCTGTCCGCGCCGGAGGAATTCGGCGGCCAGGCGCTGCCTACCATGCTGGGCGTCGCCGCGCTCGAAATGTGGAACTCCGCCGCCATGGCCTTCGGTATTGGCCCGACGCTGACCATGGGCGCGGTCGAAGCGCTCGACAAGCATGCTTCACCGGCGCTGAAGGCCAAATACCTGGAAAAGCTCGTCTCGGGCGAATGGACGGGCACGATGAACCTGACCGAGCCGCAGGCGGGCTCGGATCTGAATGCCTTGCGCGCCCGCGCCGAGCCGGCCGGCGACGGCACCTACCGCATCTTCGGCCAGAAGATTTTCATCACCTATGGCGAGCACGATCTTACCGACAACATCGTCCATCTCGTGCTGGCGCGGCTGCCGGACGCGCCGGCCGGCACGCGCGGCCTTTCGCTGTTCCTGGTGCCGAAATTCCTGATCGGCGACGATGGCGCGCTTGGCGCACGCAACGACGTCTTCTGCTCCGGGCTGGAGCACAAACTGGGCATCCACGCCTCGCCGACCTGCACCATGATCTATGGCGACGGTTTCGAAGGGACCGCCCCCGGCGCGATCGGCTGGCTGATCGGCGAGGAAAACAAGGGCCTCGCCTGCATGTTCACCATGATGAACAATGCGCGGCTCGCCGTCGGGATGCAGGGTGTTGCGGTCGCCGAAACGGCCACGCAGAAGGCGCTCGCCTACGCCAATGACCGCCGGCAAGGCAAAGCCGCGAGCTATGATGGCAGCGGCATGGCGCCGATCGTCCATCACCCCGACGTGCAGCGCAATCTTCTGACCATGAAGGCGCTGACCCAGATTGCGCGCGCCATCAGCTATTGCTGCGCGCACGCCATCGACCATGCGCGCGTATCCGTCGGCGATGAAGCCGTCCATTGGCAGGAGCGCGCCAATCTGCTGACGCCGCTGGCCAAGGCCTTTTCCACCGATGTCGGCGTCGAGGTCGCCTCGCTCGGGCTGCAGGTTCATGGCGGCATGGGATACATCGAGGAGACCGGTTCGGCAGCACTTTATCGCGACGCGCGCATCGCGCCGATCTACGAAGGCACCAATGGCATCCAGGCGATAGACCTGGTGGCGCGCAAGCTGCCGCTTGGCGGCGGCGAGCATGTGCATGGCTACATCGCCGAACTGAAAGCCGTCGCCAATCAAGCGCGGACCTCGAACCTTCAAGGTTTTGGCCGCACCGCCGATGGCCTCGACCAGGCGCTCGATGATCTCAGCCAGGCGACGCGCTTCCTGCAGGGGCTGCTCGCCGACGGCCGCTCGGACGCGGCGCTGGCCGGCGCGACGCCGTATCTGCGGCTGATCTCGCTGGCGGCGGGCGGCGCCTATCTGGCGCGCGGCGCGCTTGCCGATCAAAGCCGCATCGCCGTTTGCCGTTTTTACGCCGAAAACCTGCTTGGCGAGGCGGGCGCGCTGAAGGAGCGTGTCATCGGCGGCGCCGACAGCCTTGCCACTGCCGGCCAGACACTGATTTCTGCCTGACAGCCACCAGGTTGACGTTTCACAAAAGCCCGGCGTTTCACAAAGGATCACCCGTGACAGACCACATCCTCGTCGAGCGCCAGGGCGCCATCCAGATCATCCGCATCAACCGTCCGGACAAGAAGAACGCCTTGACGCGGGCCATGTATGCAACAATGTCCAAAGCCCTTGCCGAGGGCGACGCCGATCCGGCGATCCGCGTCCATGTCTTCCTCGGTGTTCCAGGCGCCTTCTCGTCCGGCAATGACCTTGCCGATTTCATGGTCGTCGCCACCGGCGGCGAGGGCGGCACCGAAGTCTGGGATTTCCTGATGGCGCTTGCCAGGACGGAAAAGCCGATGATCTCCGGCGTCGACGGCATCGCGGTCGGCATCGGCACCACGCTCAACCTGCACTGCGACCTGACCTTCGCCACGCCGCGCACACTATTCCGCACGCCCTTCGTCGATCTCGGACTGGTCCCCGAGGCCGGGTCGAGCCTGCTTGCGCCGCAGATTCTCGGCCGGCAAGGCGCCTTCGCGCTGCTTGGCCTCGGCGAAGGCTTTTCGGCCGAGCGGGCGAAAGCCGCCGGACTGATCTACGCAGTGGTCGAGGAGAACGAACTCGAAGCCGCCGTGCTTGCCGCTGCCGGGCAGGTTGCGGCCAAGCCGCCGCAGGCGCTGAAGATCGCGCGTGACTTGATGCGCGCCTCGCGTGAAGACCTCGTTGCCCGCATCGGCCAGGAAAGCGAGCATTTTCGCGAGCGGCTCAAATCCGACGAGGCCCGCGCTGCCTTGATGGCCTTCATGACCAGGAAGAAGGGATAGCTGGACTATTAGTTCCCACCACGTCTTCGTCATCCCAGGGTCTGCGCCGCGTCGCTTCGCTCCTAGCTTTGCCCTGGGATGACGAAGGGAGGGATGTTTCAGCCAATCCTAGAGGTTTGCGATTGCCACTGAAATTGGCTGAGAGGAATTGTCGACGGTCGCTGCCGATCGGCGCAACCTGTCAAAACCACTGTGCAGAGGACCTAGACGCGCCGACCAAGAGCCTGGAATGTGTCATGCAAATGCATCACATTGTCTGCTAGAGAGAAGGAGACTGCCATGCCGTCTCACGCACTGGTCCAGACCCGAATTGACGCTGAGGTGAAGGAACGCGCCACGGCGGTTCTGGAAAACATGGGGCTCACGGTTCCGGTGCCGTCCGTATCTTGTTGACGCGCACCGCCAATGAGGGCGCCTTGCCGCTCGAACTTGTCAGCAACAGTGACGCAAAGTTCAGCAGGCGCTCGAGGATACGCGGCCGGACGTTGAAGACGCCGACGCCGAAATCCATTTTGCTGGACGGCGGGCGGCAGCGCTTCGCAAGGCGGAGGCAGGAGAGTCTTGAGGCTGGTCTGGGCGCGGTTTACCAAGGTGGTTCGGCAAGGATTGCCCAGGCCCCCTTGGTGAAGCCGCTTGATGGACCACCCGCTCAGGGATAAAGCCTTGTCTTGTCCCAGCCGCCCTCAGCGTTGCGCGAGAAGACAATGCGATCGTGCAGCCGGAAAGGCCGGTCGTGCCAGAACTCGATGGTCTGCGGCACGATGCGGAAACCCGACCAGTGTTTCGGCCGTGGGATCTCGCCGATCGCATGGCGCGCCGTGTATTCGGCAACGGCTTTTTCCAGTGCGAAACGGCTCTCCATCGGCCGCGACTGTTTCGACGCCCATGCCCCGATGCGGCTGCCGCGCGGACGCGTCGCGTAATACGCGTCCGCTTCCACATCGGTAACGATCTCCACCGGCCCCCGCGCACGCACCTGCCGGCGCAGCGATTTCCAGTGAAAGCACATCGCCGCCTTCATGCTGCCAAGAATCTCGCGGCCCTTGGCGCTCTCGAAATTCGTGTAGAACACAAATCCGCTTTCATCGAACCCCTTGAGCAGCACCATCCGCACGTTCGGCATGCCCTCGGCGTCGACGGTCGCCAGCGCCACGCTGTTGGGATCGTTGATCTCGCTCTTCGTCGCGTCGTCAAGCCATGCGGCAAACAGGCGGAATGGCTCGGCAGCCTCGGCAAAGTCACCGCTTGTTAACTCAGTTTCGCTCATAGTTTTCCAAATTCTATTGCCGGCCGGGGGAGATTGCCGATTGTCGCGCATCGCGCAACTTTTTGACAGCAGGCAATGGCGCCTTATTGCTTCGGCCAGGGCCCAGGCTGCGGTCAAGGCGGCCGCGATTGTGCTGGTCGCCTTGCCGCTTGCCGCCTGCGGTGCCGGCGGCTTCAGTTTGGAGCAGGCGGAGGTCGACCGTACGATCCTGACCAGCAGCACGCCTGCCTCTGCCTTGCCGATCGACCAGGATCGCGCCTCGGACCAGGCGACGATCCGCAACGCGGTGTCTTCAGCCGATATCCAGGAACTTGGCGGGCAGGCCGTTCCGTGGGCGAATTCCGATACCGGTTCGCGCGGCTCGATCACCGAACTGGTGGAGTCCAGGGACAACGGCCAGCTTTGCCGCCGCTTCACCGCCTCACGCGAAAGCTTCGACGGCGTCGCCCTGTTCAAGGGTGAGGTGTGCCTGGCCGGCGCCGGCGCCTGGCGGATGCAGGACTTCAAAGCGCTCTGATTTTCCGCCATCATATGACCGCGCTACTGGAATTTCTTCCTATGCGAGCGCATATAGATGGCAATCGTGGACTCACTCCTTCTCCGGGACAGGAAGCATGCGCGACCCCTATGAGGTGCTGGGCGTTGCCAAGAACGCATCGGCCAAGGACATAAAATCGGCGTACCGCAAACTCGCCAAGGAGTATCATCCGGACCAGAATCCGGATCCCAAGGCGAAGGAGCGGTTTGCCGCGGCCAACCAGGCTTACGAGATCGTTGGCGACGAGAAGAACCGTGCGGCTTTCGATCGCGGCGAGATCGATGCCGAGGGCAAGCCGCGCTTTCAAGGCTTCGAGGGCGCCGCCGGCGGCGCCGATCCGTTCGCCGGTTTTCGCCGGCAGCAAGGGCCGGGCGGCTCGCGTTTCGAGTTTCGCTCAGGCCGTCCGAGCGGCGATCCGTTCGACGGCAGCAGCGACATCTTCAGCCAGATTTTCGGCGAGACTTTCTCTCGCGGCGCCGGCATGGGTGCCGGCCGGCAGGCGCCGTCCGGCGCCGACCTGAACGTGACGCTCGACATCACCATCGAAGAAGCGGCGACTGCCGAGAAGGTAACGGCGATGTTTCCCGACGGGCGCAAGGTCGCCGTCAAGCTTCCAGCCTATGTCGAGGACGGCCAGACCATCCGGCTGAAAGGACAGGGTGAGCAAGGGCCGGGGCAACCGGGCGATGCGCTGGTCAAGATCCGCTTCCGGCGGCATCCGCGCTACCGTGTCGAAGGCCGCGACCTCCACGCCGACCTGCCGATTGCGCTGGCGGATGCCGTGCTCGGTGCCAAGGTGGCGGTCGAAACGCCGACCGGCAAGGTTGCAGTCAATGTTCCCGCCTGGTCGAGCTCGGACAAGGTCCTGCGGCTGAAGGGCAGGGGCCTGCCGGAAAAAGTCGGCGGTCACGGCGATCTCTACGCGCATGTGCGGCTGATGCTGCCTGAGGGTGGCGACAGCGATCTCGAAGCGTTGATGCGCAACCACAAACGCTAGCCTGGCGCGTCAACGGCGCGCGCCGCAAACGCTCCTGTCTCTCACCTGTCCGTCTTTTTCGACTGCAGGGCTCAGCCGCATTCCGCGACATCGCTCGATGGCGAACGCCCGCCCGCAACGTGGCCGGCTTGCGCCAGGCGGGTCAATCGCTCGTCGCCGAGAGCGTTTTCTTTTGCTCGGGCGGAATAAACCCGCGGCCGCCCCGTTTTCCATGCCATGCCGGACCGAACTCAGCCGGGCGGGCTGAACGTCGACGGGCGGTCCAGGAGCACGTCCCGCCGCAATCTGGACCTCTTGGTCGACTAACGAAATTGCCGTCAAACGAATAGCAACGAAGGAGCGCGTCGGATTGCTGGGTCATGCGTTATCGAGTTTGGAAAATGCGTTCGGGGAAATCCGGGCGATGTATCGAAACGACAGGCTCAGCAGGGTTTTCGCGCTGATAGTGATATGCCTGAATATCCTCGTCATCATCGTTCCATTCGCGATCGAGGCGCTTCGATCTGTTGGAATTTCACACTATGATCTGCCAGCGCGTCTCAACATCAGCAGGGATGGATCGCTGCCCGAGATGTTCAACTACGGGCAGGCCGCGCTTTGCGCCCTGTTTCTGTTCGGCGTCTGGCTTCGAACCAGGGAGCATATATTTCTTGCCTGGTCCCTGATTTCAGTTTTGTGACGCTCGACGACGCCACCCGTTTCCATGAGCGCGGCGGCCTGCTGCTGGCAGCGACATTCGACCTCGTTTCGCTGCCGGGCATGCGGGCTCGCGACACCGGGGAAATCATCACCTGGTCGGCGGTCGCGCTCGGCCTGCTGGCGCCGCTGTTGTGGTCATTCTGGCAAAGCAGACCGAGGCAACAAGCCCTCGGATCGGTGTTTTTGCTGCTGTTCGCGTGTCTTGTGGGTTTTGCCGTGGTGGTTGACATGCTGCACTTCCTGACGGGCTCGAAGCTCGTTGGCTACGCGGAAGACGGCGGCGAGATGCTGTCGATTGCCGTCGCCTGTTGCTGTGCGTTCATCCTCTACCGCGGGCTGGGGCGTGATGCGGATCTTCACGCAATGGATCCGAGCCTGCCATTCTCAAAGCGGACATAACCGAATTGCGGAAACGGCCGCGCGAACAGGAGGAATAAGTTTGGCTCCGGCCCGTTACCCCCGGGATCATTCCGGGATGAGCCAATGCTGTCGCACCTGTTTCCGTCCGTTCCAACGCGCTGGTTCCGGCGTCGTTCAGAACACCAGGAGGTGAAGTCGAAGCCTGCCATGCCGGCGAAACCTTGCCGCTGGCGCGCCCTTCACCTCGCCCTGCCACTGATGGTCTTCCTGTGCGGCGCTTCGCCAGCGGCCAACGCGGTCGTGCCGGGTACCGACGCCAATGTCGTCACAGCAATCGACGTATCGGACTCGATCGGCCGATATGAGGAATGGCTCCAGCAGGCCGGGCTCGTGCGGGCGCTCGTCCACCCCGACTTCCTGCGCGCCGCCACCGCCGGCCCGCGGCGTCGGATCGGGTTCGCCGTCTTCACATGGTCAAGCGATGGCAAGTTCGACCTGTTGGTGCCCTGGACCGTCATCGGCTCGGCCGAGGACGCCGCGCGCGTGTCTCAGGCGCTCGCTTCGGTGACGCTCATCGACCAAACCCATTACGGAGGCGGCGATATGGAGCAGGACGGCGACGCTGATCCCGCGGCGATGCACGATCGTCTGACAGACATGTCGGAGGCGATCGACTTTGCTTCGCTCCTGTTGACGTCATCGCCGCACGCGACGGATCGCGCGGTCATGAACATCTGCGCCAACGGAACCGACAATTTCGCGGGCGGAACAGAATCCTCGCAAGACGCGGCGCTGGCGCAAGGTTTTACCATCAACGGATGTCCTGGCGCAGGATGCGGAACTTGCGCAATATTTCCACTCCAGCGTGATCGGCGGTCCGGGAGCGTTCGCCATGGACATCTCGGATGCGAAAGACGCCGGTGAATTCATGACAAGGAAACTTGTTCGCGACCTGTTGGCGTCCGCGCCGGCAGATGCGCCTCGTTTCAGGATCGAGTGACCGCTTCGATGCACAACTACACTTGCAGAACTGCTGCACGACATGGCGTGGCGTCTTTCGTCAATTCTCGCTTGAGCGCGCCACAAGCGCTTCGCCCAGGCAATCGATACTCAGGTCGGAAGGTCAGCCGGGCGGGCACTGTCCGTTTTGAGCGCTTGAAGGGGCTCTGTGCCTGTGCGATAGCCACTTCACGAAGCACCAAATCTTGCGGAGAGCGCTCACATGGCGGGTGGACAAGGCATTATGGCCGGCAAGCGCGGGCTTGTCCTTGGCGTCGCGAACAATCGGTCGATCGCCTATGGCATCGCCAAGGCCTGCGTCGACCATGGCGCCGAAATCGCGCTGACCTATCAGGGCGAGGCGTTCAAGAAGCGCGTCGAGCCGCTGGCGGCGGAACTCAACGCCCATGTCGCCGGCCATTGCGATGTGACCGATCCGACAACGCTCGATGCGGTATTCGACGACATCGCCAAGCGTTGGGGCAAGCTCGATTTCCTCGTCCACGCCATCGCCTTTTCCGACAAGGACGAGCTGACAGGCCGCTATGTCGAGACGACGCGCGACAATTTCCTGCGCACGATGGACATTTCGGTGTTTTCCTTCACCACCATCGCCAAGCGCGCCGAGGCGCTGATGACCGATGGCGGCTCGCTGCTGACGTTGACTTATTACGGTGCGGAAAAAGTGATGCCGCACTACAACGTCATGGGTGTTGCCAAGGCAGCGCTCGAAGCCAGCGTGCGCTATCTGGCCGTCGACCTCGGCGCCAAGAAAATCCGCGTCAACGCCATCTCCGCCGGTCCGATCAAGACGCTGGCAGCCTCCGGTATCGGCGATTTTCGCTACATCTTGAAGTGGAACGAATACAATTCGCCGCTAAAGCAGACGGTGACGCAAGAGGAGGTCGGCGATTCAGCGGTCTATTTCCTTTCAAACCTTTCACGCGGCGTCACTGGCGAGATCCACCATGTCGATTCCGGCTACCATGTCGTCGGCATGAAGGCGGTCGACGCGCCTGATATTTCGACGGTCAAGGAATAGACCCGCCTGGAATATACCCTCCCGCCTGCTCTCGGCCGCTCTCCGGATGACCTGATGTATCCGCTCGTCTACATCGCGCGCCATGGCCAGACGGTGTGGAACGCCGAGTCCCGGCTGCAAGGACAGGCCGACACCGATCTCAACCCGCTCGGCCGCGAGCAGGCGACCGGCAATGGCCGTCGGCTGGCGGAACTCGTTCAAAACCCCGAAGATTTCGATTTTGTCGCCAGCCCGATGCGGCGAACGCGTGAGACCATGGAACGCATTCGCATGGCGATGGGACTCGATCCCCAAGCTTACCGCTCCGATCCCCGCCTTGTCGAAATGAGCTTCGGCGACTGGCAGGGTTTCACCTTTCCCGAACTCGAGGCCCGGCATCTCGGCTCGGCCAGGGAGAGGCGCCTCGACAAGTGGAATTTCCTGCCGCCCGGCGAGGGCGCCGAAAGCTATCAAATGCTGCTCGAACGGGTAAAGCCGTGGTTCGACGCGCTGGACCGCCGGACGGTCTGCGTGACCCATGGCGGCGTCGTGCGCGTCCTGTTCCGCATGGTGCTGGGGATGCCCGAGAAAGAAGCCGCCAGGCTGAATGTGCCGCACGATCGCTTGCTCAGGCTGGAGGGCCGAAGCCTGGCCTGGCTCTAATGCATGTCGCCCAAAAGCATGCCCACGGGCCCGCCTTCTACGGGCCCAACGATCTCAATGCCGCCGCCTCGTCTTCCCGTGACAGAGGCTCATGCGCTCCGGTTGCCGCGAGATAGGAATCGAGCGCTTCCGTAGACGAGGCCGGTGCATATCCGCCATCGCGTGCGGGCGCAACGACGGCAAAACTCACCGCCCAACCATGATCCGAGTGGCACGCCACGGATATGACGGTCGAGCGGTTGGCGGAATCGATTTCGAATTCGCGGCACAAGGAACCCGTTCCATCGCGAAACGTGGCTACGGCACGGATCCTGTCGGTGGAGCCTGCCAGCACGGTTTCTTCGCCGGACGCCACCTGCCCGAGCGCCTCTGAAAGAGGGCTGTCCTGCCCTGCCACCTCAAGTCCATGCGGCTGGTTTGGGATGCCAAGCCCAAAAAAATATCCGCCGAACCCAAAAGCGACTGCAACCAGCGAAGCAGCCAGCGGCATGATCCAGGATCCCTGGGGGCGCGGCATTGCCTGATTGTGCCTCGCCCTGAAGGCAACGACACGCGCGGCCTCGCTGGCGTGCGATGGAACGCTGCGCCGCCTGGCCTCGTCGATCATTCGCTGCACGGACTGGCTGAGCCGGTCGGGAACGGGTTCATCGAGAACCGGCATTAGTGCCTCTTTGACCTGAATGCGGGTTTTTAGGAACAGCGCGACCCGGCTGGCGATATCCGGCTGCATGGCTTTCTCGATGGCTGCGGCAGTCGCGTCGTCAAGTTCGCCGTCTGCAAAGGCCATGAGCGTTTCTTCAGCAAACTCGCGTCTGATCATTTCTGTTCTCGCCCTTCATGACCGGTGAACGTGGCAAGCCGGGATTTATTCCGACTGCCTCGGCGAGATTCTTTCTGGCGCGCGCCAGCCGGCTCATCACCGTTCCGATCGGGATCCCGAGAACGCCGGACGCCTCCCTGTAGGAAAGGTCCTCGACGCAGACCAGGAGAATGATTTCGCGCTGATCGTCCGGCAGATCGGTGATCTCCTGGGCAACGCTGTTCAGGGTAAAGCGTGCTTCGACATCTCGCTCGCCACAGGCGCCGACGAGGTCCTGCCGTTGCTCGATGTCCTCCTGCGGCCCGGCCGTGCGCTGCCTTCTGATGTGGTCAATCCATAAATTTCGCAGGATCCGGAACAACCACGCATCAAAACGGGTTCCAGGTTCAAAGCGCTCGGTGTTGGCAAGCGCGCGTTCGCAAGCCGCTTGCACCAGATCGTCGGCAAGATCGCGGGAACGGCAAAGGGAAATCGCAAAACGGCGCAGGTTCGGAAGAAATGCAACAAGCTGCTTTCCGAATTGATCAGTCTCAATCACGTCGAAGTTTCCGGTTTCTTGAGGACCAGGCGAAGTCAGCCGCCTCCGCACGCATTCGGGGTGGGTCGGTATCTTCATAAGGCAGCATATGACCACGGCGCTAAACCAGCGTGGGAGTCCGGCTAGATTTCGGAAAGGCCAGGATTAGACTATGGCAAGCATCAGGTTAGAGCTTGGTGAGAGAACTGCCTATTTCCTGAAAACGAAGGTGACCCGCTGGCTTCAGGCCGATATCACGTAGCCGAAGCCCCGCACGGTTTTTATGAGCGGCTTTTCGTCCACGCTTTCGATCTTGCTGCGAAGGTAGCGAATGTAGACATCGACCACCTTCGTTTCCGGGTCGAAGCTCAGATCCCAAACATTGTTGAGCAGCCGGGTTCTGCTGATCACAGCGCCGGAGTGCGACATCAGATACGCGAGAAGCCTGAATTCCTTGGCCGTAAGGCTGATCTCGCGTTCGCCGCGCCAGACCTTCTTGCCGACCGGATCAAGCGCCAGATCGCCAACCCTGAGGACTGGGTCCGTGCCTGTGCTGGAGCCGCGGCGAAGCAGCGCCTCCATGCGCGCGATCAGCTCGTCGAAGGCGAAAGGTTTGGTCAGGTAGTCGTCGGCGCCCCCCTTCAGCCCTTCGACCTTGTCCTGCAGGCTGTCTCTGGCCGTGAGCATCAGGACAAGATGCTGGTGCTGCTCGCGCCGCAGCATGCGACATACTTCGAGGCCGTCGATTCCTGGAAGCATTCGGTCGAGAACGATCAGCGCATATGGCGTCTCCCGTACCATCGCCAGCGCATCCCCGCCACTGTCGGTCACGTCGACAACGTAACCCTCGGCTTCGAGCCCTCGCTTGATGAAGCCGACGATGCGATCGTCGTCCTCTACCAGCAGAATCCTTGACATTTACACCACCTTCTCCCCGGGGTCGTATTGCGGGGAGTCAGAGAATTCCCCGCCTCGCGGTGGGCGTGGTCATTCCGCCAAGCTCCCGCCTCAACAATCGTAATCCATGAAACGAAGGAGGTCGTTGTTTATTCCGAGCCGGTTTTTGCACGCAGCCTCTTTTTCAGAACGACTACGGCGGCACCTGCGTTCGCATCCGCAGACGCGGTTGTGTCGGCGTGTGGAAGCCGGACCACGACCTCGGTGAAAGACCCGACCTCGCTCGTGAGCGCAATCTCGCCACGATGCTTTTCGATGAGCCATTTCGCGATCGCCAGACCGAGACCACTGCCAAGTTGGCGCGACGCCCTTGGGCTTCGGCCACGGTAAAATCGCTCGAACACCTTGGGTATTTCCTCGGCCGGAATGCCCAAACCCTTGTCGCGTATCGCAATCTCTGCATGCCCGTCCATAACGGTCATGCTCAAGTTCACCGAGCGATCGCGCGGAGAATATTTTATGGCATTGTCCAGAATTATCACGAGAGCCTGTTTGAGCCGCTGCGCGTCGGCTGTGATCCAGACCGGACGGGTGCTGTAGGCCGCCTTGATCGAGATGCCCTTGGCGCGCCCCAGGATTTCGCCCTCATGGACCGCATCGGCAACGATGGTAACGAGGTCCGTTCGGCGGGGCTCGAAGCGTATTGTATCGGTTTCCGAACGAGAAAGAAAAACTAGATCGTCGACGAGGCGTCCCATCTCCAGGCTCTGAGTGACAATCCGTTCGAGCGCATCGCGGTACACTGCCTCTGGCTTTGAGCCATGGCGCAGCGGAATTTCCGCTTCACCGCGAAGCGCCGTCAGTGGAGTGCGCAGTTCATGGCTGATGTCGGCGAGGAACTGGACGCGCAACCGGTCGAGCTCCGTCAACCGCTGGTTCGCCGCGGCAAGCTCGGCGGTCCGTGCGGCAACTTGCTGCTCGAGTTCTGCTTTGGCATTGAGCAGCCGGTCGCGCTGGTCTTGCTGATGCGTGGCCATTTCGTTGAACCGCTTGGCGAGCGCACCAAGTTCGTCGCGGCCATCGAACGCGATCCGGTGGTCGAGATCGCCACGACTGATCGCCTCCGTGCCTTCGGTCAGCAGGCTGATCGGGCGCATCAATGATCGGGCGAGAAGGAAAGCAGCGACAAAGCAGAGAACCACAGCAGCCAATGCAAGCGCGGCCGTCATCCAGGTCAGGCGTCGCCACAGTGCTTCTGCCTGCAGTTCGGTTCGCACAACCTCCTCCTCTTCGTCGCGCCGCGCGGCTTCCAGGATGTTTTCGAACTCGGCGTCGAAACGATTCTCGATGTCCCGGCGAAAAATCCTGACCGCGTCCTCCTGGCGCCCCTGGTTGCGAAGATTGATTGCGTCCGACGTGGCTTTGGCGATTTCTCCGTAGAGCGTGCGCATCCGCGTGATGCGGAAGATCTCGTCACCGCCTTCCTCCTGTTTGCTGCTGCCCAGGAGAAACTCGGCTTCTCCCCTGGTCAGTTCCGCGAGCTTTTCGAATCCCGCCTCAAGTTCGGCGCGGGCGCTCTCGTAGTCGGGACGCTCCGGTTCGCCAATTAACAGGAACTCGGCGATCTGCTCAGAATATCGGTTGGCGTTGACCGTAAGCGCGGTGACGGCTTCCAGTTGGTTGTTGGCCCATTGCACGCGCTGTGTGTAGTAGGTTGTCGAGCGAATGGTGATGTAGACGATAGCCGCCATAATCACGACTGCCCCCACGACAATGAGCTGAAATACAAGAATGCGAGACCTGATGCCCATCGGTGTCCATCGGCGTTGAGAACCCGAAACCGATCGGATTCAAGAATACCCCCTTCGCGGCAGAGAAGGCCACCGTGCAGGATGGCTCGCGCAGATCGGCGCAACATTGCCGCGACGCCGTTTCAGCACGGAGCAACCATAGAGGACCCGCTATTAAGGATACGAGAGATTCAGGTTAGAATTTGGTGAGAATGCAGTCCTGCCGTCCGAATTTAGCGGCTTCACCCCGTGAGAGGCTAAGTCCAGCCGGACGCCGCAAGCCGAGGCAAGACTGGGCTGCCGGGTTTCATCGGGCGCAGAGTTGAAGACCGTCGCGGATGATTTGGGGGTCACTTACGAAACCGCCAGGAATCACCTGAAAGCCGTCTTCGTAAACCGAGACCCATCGCGGCCGGAACTGGTCGCGTTGCTCGCGAGAATAGCCAGCACCGCCCAGACTGAATGAGTCTATTCGGTTGAATCGCTATCCGGCAATTGCATGTCGGTGATGATGTTCTCGCCGTTTGTCTCGTCGTAGGCAATCACGATGTCCATGCCGGGTTTCAGCGCTTCGAGATCGGTTTCGGCGTTCAGCTTGTAGGATTTGCCGTCGTCGAGTGTCAGCGTCAACGTCTCCTTGTCGATCTCTTTGATCAGGCCTTCGGTCTGGCCGGCGAAGGCGGCGGTGGAAATCAGCAACATGGCGGCAACGGCGCCGATCGGGATACGCATCATCGTCCTCTTATCATTGCGCCGGCTTGGTGGCGGCGGGTGTTCAACAGACGGTGTTCAACAGACGGGTCGAGGGAAGCAGAAACCAACCGAATGTGTCAAAACTAAATCCGCCAGATCACAGTTTGACCGCTGCGGAAAACGCCAATAGAACGCAGCTACGGCGCCGCGCGTCCTAACGCAGAAACGACGCTGTGGCACTTTTGTTTTTGCGCATGATCCTTCCCGAAAATCGCTCCGATTTTCGGGGTCATGCGCTAAGCCGGCTCGGTGCCGGCAGGGCTGGTTTCATGTCTCACAATACGTTTGGCCATCTTTTCCGTGTCACCACCTGGGGCGAAAGCCATGGCCCAGCGCTCGGCTGCGTCGTCGACGGCTGTCCGCCCGGCCTCCGCTTCACGCGCGCCGAGGTCCAGGCCGAACTCGACAAGCGCCGCCCGGGTCAATCGCGTTTTGTGACGCAGCGTCGCGAACCCGACGAGGTCAAGATCCTGTCCGGCTTCATCCTGGATGACGACGGCGAGACCATGATCACCACCGGCACGCCGGTGTCGATGCTGATCGAGAATGTCGACCAGCGCTCCAAGGACTATGGCGAAATCGCCCGCCAGTACCGGCCTGGTCATGCCGATTACACCTACGATGCCAAATACGGCCTGCGCGACTATCGCGGCGGCGGCCGTTCTTCGGCGCGCGAGACAGCGGCGCGGGTCGCGGCCGGAGCCTTGGCCCGCAAGGTCGTGCCCGGCATGATCGTGCGCGGCGCAATGGTGTCGATGGGGGAAAAATCGATCGACCGCGCCAACTGGAACTGGAATTTCGTTGGCGACGCCGAAAATCCATTCTTCACGCCCGATCCGGCATCGGTCGCCGTCTTCACCGCATATCTTGACGGCATCCGCAAGGCGGGTTCCTCGGTCGGCGCGGTAATCGAGATCGTCGCCGACGGCGTTCCGGCAGGCCTGGGCGCACCGATCTACGCCAAGCTCGACCAGGACATTGCCTCGGGCTTGATGTCGATCAATGCCGTCAAGGGTGTCGAGATCGGCAACGGCTTCGAGGCCGCCCGCATCACCGGCGAAGAAAATGCCGACGAGATGCGTATCGGCAATGACGGCAAGCCGGTCTTCCTGTCCAACAATGCCGGCGGCATCCTCGGCGGCATCTCCACCGGCCAGGCGATCGTCGCGCGCTTCGCCGTCAAGCCGACCTCGTCGATCCTGACCCCGCGAAAGTCGATCGACAAGGACGGCAACGACGTCGAGATCATGACTAAGGGCCGGCACGATCCGTGCGTCGGCATCCGCGCCGTGCCGATCGGCGAGGCGATGGTTGCCTGCGCAATCGCCGATCACTATCTGCGTCATCGGGGACAAACGGGAAGGCAGTAGGGCAGTAGGGCAGTAGGGCAGTAGGTTACGTGACCCGCCGAGACGCCAAACTTTTTCCTTTTCCTTACTGCCCTACTGCCCTACTGCCTTACTCCCCTGTTATCGCGAGCGAAGCGAGCGTCCATGCCTTACGACCAGAAGAAGATCGTCGAAGCCCTGCGCGCCTTCGAACGCGGCGAGATTGTCGTCGTCATGGACGATGACGGGCGCGAGAACGAGGGCGACCTGATCGTCGCCGCCGTCCATTGCACGCCGGAAAAGATGGCGTTCATCGTCCGCAATACCTCTGGTATCGTCTGCACGCCGATGCCGCGCGACGAGGCCAAGCGCCTCAACCTGTCGCCGATGGTCGCCGACAATGACTCGGCCCACACCACCGCCTTCACCGTCAGCGTCGATTTCAAGCACGGCACCACGACGGGCATTTCGGCCGACGACCGCACATTGACCGTGCGCAACCTTGCCAACGGCAATGTCGGCGCCTCCGATTTCGTCCGCCCCGGCCACATCTTTCCGCTGATTGCGCGCGAAGGCGGTGTGCTGATGCGTTCGGGCCATACAGAGGCTGCGGTCGATTTGTGCAAGCTTGCCGGCCTGCCGCCGGTCGGTGTCATTTCTGAGCTGGTCAATGATGACGGCACCGTGATGCGCGGCCTGCAGGTGCAGGCCTTCGCAGAAAGGAACGGTTTGAAGCAGATTTCGGTCGCCGACCTCATCGCCTATCGCCAGCGTAAGGAAACGCTGGTCGAGCGTGTCGCCTGTTCGGAGATCGATACGCCCGGCGGCAAGGCGCAGGTGTTCACCTACACGCTGCCCTGGGATTCCATGCACCATGTGGCGATCGTCTTCGGCGACATCCGCGACGGCGAGGAGGTGCCCGTGCGACTGCATTCCGAGGATGTTGTGACTGACGTTTTCGGCACCGGCCACAGGCTGGACGGCATCATGAAATCGATGGGCGAGCGCCGGCGCGGCGTCATCGTCTATCTGCGCGAAGGTTCCGTCGGCGTCGCCCATCAGGAGCGCAACCGGCCGGCTGCCGGCGACCGCGAGGACCATGAAGAGGCGCGCCGCCGCGAAAGCGAATGGCGCGAGATCGGCCTGGGCGCGCAAATCTTGAAGGATCTGGGCATTTCCTCGATCAACCTGATCGCCTCGCGCGAACGCCACTATGTCGGCCTCGAAGGCTTTGGCATCCATATCGCCAAGACCGAAATTCTTTAGGGCTGGTTTAGCGGATCGCCGGCATGCGTCCGGTCCCGCTTGGCACCGGACGCATGGAGACTATTCGGCAGGAACCGCGGCGGCGTCGCGCGCGGGGATGTCAGAATCCGTGGCAAGGCTGCGCTGGCCGGCGAGCACGGTGACCAGCGCGACAGTGCCCGCCGCCACCGACACCAGGAAGCCGCTCTGTGCACCGAAGGCGTCCACCACCCATCCGGCGGCAAAGGAGCCGAGCGCCATGCCGATGCCAATGCCGGTCATGACCCAGGTCACGCCCTCGGTAAGCATCGCCTCCGGCACGCGCCGCTCGATCAGGCCGAATGCCGTGATAAAGGTCGGCGAGATCGCCACACCGCTAACGAAGACAGCCAGCGCCAGAAGCGGCACCGTGTCTGCGACAAGCAACGGCAGCGTGGTGAGCGCGATGATGGCGATCGCGATGGCAAGCTGAATTTGCAGCGGTGTTTTCAGGTTCAGAGCGCCAAGGACGATGCCGACGACGAACGATCCGAGGGCATAGACGCCGATGACGAGGCTGGCGGCGCCCGGCTGGCCGAGCTCCTTGGTGATCGCCACGGTGCTCACCTCGGTGGTCGCGAAGGTCGCGCCGATGAAGATCAGGGCCAAGGTGATGATTTGGACCGGCCGCAGGCGGATTGCCGATCCGCGCGAACCCTGGTCGACCGGTCGCACGCGCGGCTCGGTCGAGCGCTGCAGGATGAGGGCTGTCGAGCCGAAGGCGAGGAACAATGTGCTCGCCAGCATTCCCGCTTCCGGGAAAAGCGCGACACTCAGGCCGACCGACAGCGAAGCCCCGGCGATGTAGACCAGCTCGTCCGCCGCCGATTCGAAGGCGAACGCCGTGTTTATCTCGGGGCGATCCCGGAAGAGCTCTGTCCAGCGCGCGCGCACCATCGCTGGGATGCTGGGCATAGCGGCGGCCAGCAGCGCTGATACGAACAGTGTCCATATCGGCAAGTCCTGATTGGCCGCCGCAATCAGCACCACGAAAGCGAGCACGGAAATGACAGTGGTGGGCGCCACAATCCGCGCCTGGCCGAGGCGGTCCACCAGTCGCGATATCTGCGGCGCGACAAAAGCATTGGCCAGCGCATATGTCGCGGAGACGGCGCCGGCCAGCCAGTACTCGCCGTGCGTCTGCGACAGCATCGCGACGATTCCGATCGGAGCCATGGCCATCGGCATCCGGGCGACGAAGCCGGCTGCAGCGAAGCCCTTGGCTCCCCTTGCCTTGAATATTTCGCGATAAGGATTGGGCATGGGAACACTCCTGGATTTTTGAGGCCGAGCCACTTATATACGTGGCGTATGCAAATCAGATAACGACATACGACGCGTATGTCAAATATATACGAGACGTATGTGAAGGAATGGGCGAATGGGGCACAAACCACGCAGGGAGATGATCGCCGAAACCCGCGCCAAACTGGTCGCGGCGGCGCGCCATGCCTTTGGCACTGTCGGCTATGCCGAGGCCTCGATGGACGACTTCACCGCATCGGCCGGGCTGACGCGCGGCGCGCTTTATCATCACTTCGGCGACAAGAAGGGCCTTCTCCAGGCGGTCATCGCCGAGATCGACGCGGAGATGTTGGCCCGGTTGAAGATCGTCTCAGTCAGGGCGGACACTCTCTGGCAGGGCTTTGTCGACGAATGCACCGCCTATATCGAGATGGCGCTGGAGCCGGAGATCCAGCGTATTGTCCTTCGCGACGGACCGGCGGTGCTCGGCGATCCTTCGCAATGGCCGAGCCAGAACGAATGCATCCGCTCGATGAGCGAGAACCTTCAAAAGCTGAGGGACGAGGGAACCATCGTTGCCGTTGATCCCGAAGCCGCAGCGAGGCTGGTCAGCGGCGCCTCGCTACATGCCGCGCAGTGGATCGCAAATTCGGAAAATCCAGAAGCGACGTCGAAAAAGGCGGTGAAGGCGTTCAACGTGCTTTTGGAGGGACTGCTCAGGCAAGGCCGCAGCACTGGTCGTCCACAAGCACCGGCTGAGGTGGACAAATCGCCGGCCTGAGCCTGTCTCAAGACCACCAAAGGCAAGGCGCGACCTCGAATGGGACGGGCGAAGCGCGCCTCAAGATTCGGGCAGCTCGCGCCGGACCCAACCAGCACTCAACGCCTAAACCCTGTTGAACGTCTGCCTTTGCCGGTTGCAAAACATGGTCAAAGCCGCCGGGCGCGCCTATATCGAGGGCATGGTCACAAGGCTTTATACCCACCCGATCTTCCTCGAGCATATAACGCCGCCCGGTCATCCGGAGCGGCCGGACCGCCTGCGCGCCATCGAGCGCGTGCTCGACGACGAGGCCTTTGCGGCCCTTGATCGTGCCGAGGCGCCGGAAGGCGACGAGGCCACCATCCTCTACGCACACCCGCAGGAATTCGTCGAACGGGTCCGCGCTTTGATGCCGGACACCGGTATCGCTCGTGTCGACGCCGACACCACCGCCAGCCCGAAAAGCTGGCAGGCGGCCGTCACGGCGATCGGCGCTGCCAACGCCGCCGTCGACGATGTCTTTCGGGGCGACGTAGCCAATGTCTTTGTCGCCGCCCGGCCGCCCGGCCACCACGCCGAAAAGACCACGTCCATGGGCTTCTGCCTGTTCAACACCGCGGCGATCGCGGCGCGCTACGCGCAAAGGCAGCACCAGGCCGAGCGTGTTGCCATCGTCGACTGGGACGTCCACCACGGCAATGGCACGCAGGATATTTTCTGGGACGATCCGTCGGTGCTCTATTGCTCGACGCACCAGATGCCGCTTTACCCGGGGACCGGGGCGGTGAGCGAAACCGGCGCCGGCAACATCGTCAACGCGCCGCTGGCGCCACAGACCGGCAGCGAGGTTTTCCGCGACGCTTTCCTGTCGCGGATCTTGCCGGCGCTCGACAATTTCGCGCCCGACCTCATCATCATTTCCGCCGGCTTCGACGCGCACCACCGCGATCCGCTGGCCGAGATCAACCTGACCGAGGACGATTTCGACTGGGCAACCGGCCAGTTGATGCAGCGCGCCGGTCGCCACAGCGACAACCGGCTCGTCAGCCTGCTCGAGGGCGGCTACGATCTGCAGGGATTGGCATTTTCGGTCGCCGCCCATGTCGGGCGACTGATGAAAGGATAGACGATGGCTGGTGAGAGCAACGAAGACGTCAAGGCGATGAGCTTCGAGCAGGCGCTCGACGCGCTGGAGAAAATCGTCGATGATCTGGAGCGCGGCGACGTGCCGCTCGACCAGTCGATCCGCATCTATGAGCGCGGCGAGGCGCTAAAACTCCATTGCGACCGGCTGCTCAAGGCGGCCGAGGACAAGGTCGAGAAGATCAGGCTTTCGCGCGACGGCAAGCCGGTGGGGACCGAGCCGCTGGATGCGGAGTAAGGCACGGTCCCGGACGATAATTTCGCCGGGCGGCTTTTCGACATGATCATGATTGAGGATAATACTCATCCCGCTTGAAACGGCTCCAGGACGAGAGGAGATTGCGAACGATGTGCAGAAACATCAAGACCCTGTTCAATTTCGATCCGCCGGCAACCGATGACGAGGTCCGCGATGCCGCACTTCAGTTTGTCCGCAAGCTGAGCGGAACGACACGGCCGTCGAAACAGAACCAGCATGCGTTCGACCACGCCGTCGAGGCCATAGCCGCGTCTGCGCGCGAATTGCTGGACAGCCTCGAGACGACACAGCATCCGCGCAATCGCGACGAGGTGGCGGCCAAGGCGAAAGCCAGGTCTGCACTCCGCTTCGCCTGAGGAAGACCGCATGAGCTTCTTTCCCGGAAACGACCCTCTGCCCGGTGACGCCTTCGCCAGCGACCAGATCGAGCTGATGGTTATTCCGAACGCCAAGGACATTGGCGGCTTTCAGGTTCGCCGTGCCTTGCCGACCGCCAGGCGTCGGCTGGTCGGTCCGTTCATCTTCTTCGATCGCATGGGACCGGCGATTTTGCGGGCCGGCCAGGCGCTCGATGTCCGCCCGCATCCCCATATCGGCCTGTCGACGGTCACTTACCTGTTCGACGGCAAGATCAGGCATCGCGATTCGCTCGGCACCGAAATGGTCATCCAGCCCGGCGACGTAAATTTGATGACCGCCGGTCGCGGCATCGTTCATTCCGAGCGTACGCCGCAGGAGCTGCGCGGTGCGCCGATGTCGGTTTCCGGCCTGCAGACATGGCTGGCGCTGCCGGACGATAAAGAGGAGGTCGACCCGATCTTCGAGAATACGGCGGCCATACGTCTGCCCGAGATCGACGCTGAAGGCGTCAGCGGACGCGTTGTCATTGGCGCGTTTTCCGGGTTGCGGTCACCGGTCGTGACCGCTTCGGACACGCTCTATGCAGACCTCAGCCTGGCGCCCGGCGCCAGCGTGAAAATCCCTGCCGATGCCGAGGAGCGCGCCATCCATACGTTGGAAGGCGAGGTTTCGATCTCCGGTGACCGCTTTCCGGCAGAGCGGCTGCTGGTGTTCCGGCCCGGCGACGAGATCGTCGTGTCGTCGGAGGGTGGGGCGCATTTCATGCTGTTCGGCGGCGCCTCGCTCGGCTCCAAGCGCTACATCTGGTGGAATTTCGTGTCATCGTCGAAGGAACGCATCGAACAGGCGAAGGAAGAATGGAAGACAGGCCGTTTCGATATCGTTCCGGGGGATGAAGAAGAGTTCATTCCGCTGCCGGACAATTAATGCATGTCGCGCAAAAGTGTGCAGCGGTTTTGCGATAACGACATGCATAAAACAACAACCTAAAGCGCGTCGCGTCAGGTCGGTCGAACGCGACGCGCTTTAGAGCGACGCGCCGTTTTTGACGCGTAAACGAAACCCTAACAGTTTGAAGCTATGCCGCGTCACTCGCACGCATTTACATTCGCCGGCCGGCAGCCTATTTCGCAGATGAATAAAAAGCAGGCCCCAGCACCAGTGAACGCAAAGCTCCATACGCCACTTCTCGACAAGGTCCGCATCCCGGCCGACCTCAGGACGCTTGACGAACGTCATCTGCCGCAATTGGCATCGGAGCTTCGCACCGAGTTGATCGACGCCGTGTCGCACACCGGCGGACATCTCGGTGCCGGGCTTGGTGTGGTCGAACTGACGGTGGCATTGCACTATGTCTTCAACACGCCAGACGACCGGCTGATCTGGGATGTCGGTCACCAGTCCTATCCGCACAAGATCCTGACCGGCCGCCGCGACCGTATCCGCACGCTGCGGCAAGAGGGCGGCCTGTCCGGTTTCACCCAGCGCGCCGAGAGCGAATACGATCCGTTCGGCGCCGCCCACTCCTCGACCTCGATTTCCGCCGGCCTCGGCATGGCAATGGCACGCGATCTCTCCGGGGGCCGCAACAATGTCATTGCCGTTATCGGCGACGGCGCCATGTCGGCCGGCATGGCCTATGAGGCGATGAACAATGCCGGCGCGCTCGATGCCCGGCTGATCGTTATTCTTAACGACAACGACATGTCGATCGCGCCGCCGACCGGGGCGATGAGCGCCTATCTGGCCCGCCTGGCGTCGGGCAAGGCCTATCTGGGCCTGCGCGATTTCGGCAAGAAGCTGACCTCCTATCTCGGCGAGCGCGCCGATCGCGCCATCAAGCGGGCGGTCGAGCATGCGCGCGGTTATGTCACCGGCGGCACGCTGTTCGAGGAAATGGGTTTTTATCACATCGGCCCGATCGACGGCCACAATCTCGAGCACCTGATTCCGGTGCTGAAGAACGTCCGCGACAATGCCGACGGTCCGGTGCTGATCCACGTCGTGACCCAGAAGGGCAAAGGCTATGGACCGGCCGAGGCGGCCGCCGACAAATATCACGGCGTCAACAAATTCGACGTCATCACCGGCGCGCAGGCCAAGGCGCCGGCCAACGCGCCGAGCTATACGAAAGTCTTTGCCGACAGCCTGATCCAGGAAGGCCGCGAAGATGATCGCATCGTCGCCATCACCGCCGCCATGCCGAACGGCACCGGCCTCGACCTCTTCGGCGAGGCGTTCCCGGCGAGGACTTTTGATGTCGGTATCGCCGAGCAACATGCGGTGACTTTTGCCGCCGGCCTTGCCACCGAAGGCTTCAAGCCTTTCGCGGCGATCTATTCGACCTTCCTGCAGCGTGCCTACGACCAGGTCGTCCACGACGTGGCGATCCAGAAACTGCCGGTGCGCTTCCCGATCGATCGCGCCGGCTTCGTCGGGGCCGACGGGGCGACCCATTGCGGCGCCTTCGACACGACTTTTTTGGCGACGCTGCCCGGTTTCGTCGTCATGGCCGCGGCGGATGAGGCGGAACTGCGACACATGGTGCGCACGGCGGCAAGCTATGATGAAGGCCCCATCGCCTTCCGCTACCCGCGCGGCAACGGCGTCGGCGTCGACCTGCCGGAGCGTGGCTCGGTTCTCGAAATCGGCAAGGGCCGTATCGTCAGGGAGGGCACCAAGGTTGCGCTGCTTTCCTTCGGCACGCGGCTGCAGGATTGCCTGGCTGCGGCCGAGGAGCTTGGCGCGGCCGGGCTTTCCACCACGGTCGCCGATGCTCGTTTCGCCAAGCCGCTCGACGAGGATTTGATCCGGCGGCTGGCGCGCTCGCACGAAGTGCTGGTAACAGTCGAAGAGGGCGCGGTCGGTGGCTTCGCCAGCCATGTGCTGCAATTCCTGGCCCATGAAGGGCTGCTGGAAAACGGCCTGAAGGTACGCCCGCTTGTGTTGCCCGACAGCTTCGTCGATCACGCCAAGCCCGAAAAGATGTATGCCGACGCCGGGCTTGATGCCGCCGGCATCGTGCGCACCGTCTTCGTGGCGCTGGGACGCACCGCCAGCGCGCAAAGCGCCTGAATCAAAATCTCAACGGCTTGCATCAGTTTGCCGACCGGCGGACGTAACTGACTGTTTGCGTTGTCATTTGGCATCCGCGCGCGGTGAATGCCTCGTTGTCCTGCCTCAAATTCCTCTCTCTAAGCGAGCGCAGCGAAGATCAGGCCGACATAGGTAAGCTGGTGCAAGAATTGGTCAGCCCCATGCATGGCCCAGTATGTCCGCGTGTCGGGGCCAGCATGGCTGCGCCCCGACAGCCCGGCTTTGGTGTAGTCTGTCGCGTAGTGGACCGTGAATTCCGCGGCAGAAAGCAGGACGATTGCGGTGGGTTCGAGCCCGGCGATGAGGAGGGCCGGCAAAGAGCCTAGCGCATGCAAGCCCGCGTGGACATAGCCGCCGACGCGACGCAGATCGCCCTTTCCGCCCAACATCCAGCCGGGCTGGAGCAGATAGTCGGCAATGAAGTGCTTTAGCTGGAGGCAGAAAAGCATTGCGAACGTCAAAGTCATCATTTCCATGACCATACTCCATGGCCGCAGCGGTTGTTCAGGTTGCGAGCGTGTGTATCAGGACCGGGACTGCCTTCCCGCGAACATTCGTGATGCCAAGTGGCTGCGCGGCGGTCTGGCCGCTTGTCTGCGCAAGCGTCATGTCGCTAAGCACGATTTCGACGCCGTGTTCCTTGGCGACGCCAACAAGACGGCTTGCCAAGTTGACCGTATCGCCGATGGCCGTATAGCTCAGCCGTTCGGCCGATCCGACATTGCCGACAATCGCGGTGCCGGTATTGATGCCAATTCGCACCCTTATGTCGCTGTGGTCCGGCGAAACGGCGGGCAGCGCATGCATCGCGGCCCGGATCGCGGCTGCGGCGCTGCATGCGCGGCGTGCGTGATCCGGCACGGCTGTCGGTGCGTTCCAGATGGCCATGACGGCGTCGCCAATGAACTTGTCGACGGTGCCTCCTTCGGAATGAATGGCTTCGACTGCAAGCGTGAGAAAGTTGGTGAGATGCGGCTGGACATCGGGGCCGAGCCGCTCGGTGAGTTCGGTGAAGCCCGGCAGATCGGCAAACATCACGGTCACTTCCACGAGCTTGCCGCCGGGCGCAGGCTCAAGCCCGCCCGCGACGAGGGGCCGGA
The DNA here is from genome assembly GCF_055811215.1 of Mesorhizobium sp. WSM4819. Classification (NCBI taxonomy): domain Bacteria; kingdom Pseudomonadati; phylum Pseudomonadota; class Alphaproteobacteria; order Hyphomicrobiales; family Phyllobacteriaceae; genus Mesorhizobium; species Mesorhizobium sp. WSM4819. The sequence goes on along the minus strand of NZ_JBVVQO010000007.1, from coordinate 161,662 downwards.
CGACGTCGAGCGGCATGTATTTGGCAAAAGCCGACAAGCCGCCCGCCATGCGCTTCAGCGCCTCCGAGAAATCATTGAGTTCGGCCAGGAATGTCGGAACATGCCGCACCTGGTCGAGCGAGAACCGTTCGATCTCACGGAGCTGCGCGGCAAGCTGGCGGATTGGCCTGGCGAAAAGCAGGTTCGAAAACAGCACGGCAGTGGCCGCTGCCAGCACGACGAGCCCGGCGACCACCAGCAGCACCCGACGCGTGTTACGGTCGATCTCTTCCGCGAAGGAGGAGCGCGGTATCGCGGTCAGGAGCCGCCATTGTTCGAATGGGAGCGCAAACGACGAGACGTAGACCGGGCCGATCTCGCCACCATCAACCAGCGTGCGAAATTCGTTCCCTTTCATCATCGAAATGGCGTCGCCCACCGCGGCGGCAAGCGCATCGCTCTTGGGAAAATCGCGAAGATGAGCAGGCATAGGACCGCCGGGCGCATCCGATGCAGCCATTACTTTGTCGCTACCGCCCAGCACGAACGTCTTGCCGTGACCTGATACTTGCAGACCACTCAGCGTCTGCGACAAATTGGCGAAACTCACGGCCACCATGACCACGCCCTGGTACCTGCCATAGAGCTCGACCCGCTTTGAAACAACCACCGAGGGCTCGAAGCCATTGGGCAGGACGTCGATCGCGCTCCAGACAGGTTCCGTCGAGTCCATCGCCCGGCGATACCAGGGCGCACCGAGCGCTAGGTAAGCGGTCTCGCCGTGGATGCGTTCTTCGAACATCACATCGCCGGGGATGGGATGATAGATATCACGGCGCAACGGGCGCGGCTTCCCCGGCATGCCCGGGCCGATTTCAACCATCTCGATCTTGCCGCCGGCCGCCGCGTGCGAGCCGAAAAACCGTCCGTCGGGGAAGCCAAATCCGATCCAGCCGATTGCGCGCTGTTCACGCAGCAGCGACAGGAACAGGAATTCGCGTCTGACCTCGTCATCGGCCTTGATCGTGCCTTGGAACAGGATCGAGCGGATAATCTCGGCCGTGCCTGCCACGACAGCCAGCGTTGATGTCAATTCGCCGCGGACAGAATTGGCACTCTGGGCGCCAAGGCTGGCGACGATCTTCTCGACATTGCGGGTTGCCGTGCGCTCCCAGATGACATGCACCGATGCAGCCGTCGACATGACCGCCATGAGCAGCAGCGCCGTCATCGCCCGCCCAAGCGCTATGCGCGGCAGCCGGCGCCTACCGGTCGTGGCGTTCGGTGATGAGGCGCGCGCTGCGGTCAAATGTTGCATAAGCCCAAGCCCAATCGAGGAAGACAACGGTGCGGTTGCGGAAACCGACAAGGAACCACAGATGCGCGAGGCTCCAGAGCAGCCAGGCTAGGAAACCGCTCAGTTGGATGGGTCCCAAATCCGCGACGGCGGCCTTGCGGCCGATTGTGGCGAGATTTCCGTAGTCGGCGTAGCGGAAAGGTTCTGCCGTCCGCCCCGCAAGTCGCGCCTTGATGAGGTCAGCTACATAGCGGCCCATTTGCTTCGCGGCAGGGGCGACGCCCGGAACCGGACGGTCGTCCTTGCCCTTTACCGAAGCGGTATCACCGATGACATAGACGCCTTCGCGGCCGGGCACATGCAGATGTCCGTCGACAACGACGCGGCCGGCGCGATCGGCTGCGACGTTCAGCCATTTCGCCGCCCTCGAGGCCATGACGCCGGCAGCCCAGAGCACACAGGCTGAAGCGACGCGTTGCCCATCCGCGAGCGCGACGCCATTGTCGTCGCACTGCGTAACCGCGGCGCCGAGCCTGACCTCGACGCCAAGCTTTTCGAGCTGCGATTTGGCCGATTGCGAGAGCTTCTCCGGAAATGCGGTGAGCAGCCGTTCGTCGGCCTCGACAAGTACAACCCTTGCGGTAGAGGAATCGATGTTGCGGAAATCGCGAACGATCGCTTTGCGCGCGAGTTCGATGATAGCGCCCGCGAGCTCGACGCCGGTCGGTCCACCGCCGACAACGACAAAGGTGAGGAGTTTTTCTCGAAGAGCCGGATCGTCGGTCACCTCTGCCTTTTCGAACGCGGTCAATATGCGGGCGCGAATTTCGGTGGCGTCGCCTATGGTCTTGAGGCCGGGAGCATTCGCTTCCCAGGCGTCGTGACCGAAATAGGCGTGACGGGCGCCGGTGGCGATGATCAGGTAGTCGTAGGGAATTCGCCGGCTGCCGGTCAGCACAGTCCGCGCAGCGGTGTCGACGCCCTCCACCTTTTCCATCAGGACGGTTGCATTCTTCTGGCTGGCGAGGACGCGCCGGATCGGCATGGCGATCTGGGCCGGAGATAGCCCGGCCGTCGCCACCTGGTAAAGCAGCGGCTGGAACAGATGATAGTTGCGGCGGTCGACGACAGTGATATCGACCGGCGCGTTGCGCAAGCCGAGCGCTGCGTTGAGGCCGCCGAAGCCCGCGCCGAGAATGACGACCTGCGGCCGGCGCGGTGGAAGCGTATCTGTTTTGGCCGGCGTCGCTTCCAACTCTGCCAAGATCATCACTTCTTCGCTTGATTGCCGCAGCATTGTTCACGCTCCGCGACGGAAATAGCCGTCGACCAGATAGTCCAACGATACGACGCCTGCGCCGCGAGCCAAAATGAGCAGCAGCAGCGAACTCCACATGAGGTGTTCGCCCCAGTGTCCCGGATAGACGAAGATCTGGATCACCGCGACTACCCCGAGCAGCATCAGCGCGCCGAGGCGCGAGAGCAGGCCGAGGAAAAGCAATGCGGCGCCGATGATTTCGGCGGCTGTCGCGAGCGGGGCCGCCAGCGCCGGGTCGATCAGCGGCAGATTATATTCAAACGCGAAAAGCTGTAGCGTTACCGGCCAGGAAGCGAGCTTGGTCTGCGCCGATTGCCAGAACACGTGGGCGACGGCGACGCGACCCGCCAGCTGAACAAGAGAAAGGGGTATGCTGCCCGCCAGGTTCAGAGGCCTGCGGTAGGCGGCGGCTAGGCTGCGGCCACTGGTTGAAGGCATTTCGCGGGTCACGCTCATTGGTCTCTCCATTTCGTTTACTGCGGGTGGTCGAAGCCGATGCCGGTCACCAAGCCTTCGCCGAACAGGCTGACGAGGGCGCCGAGGACATCGAACGTCGGTTCGTGCGTGAGGGCGCGTGAAACGGCCGTCTCCAGGCCGAGGCCGTTTTTCAGGGAATGGCGGAACGAGAACTGGGCGCTCGTGAGGCGCGCGAAGCGTACATTGTCGCCGTGCCTAGAGAGCGCGATGCGCTCGGCTTTTCGCTGCCAGACATCAGCTTGATCCGGAACGCCTCCGTTCTGATGCGCCGACCAGATCGACAGTACCGGCCAATGCGACATAACGAGGCGCAGGGATGGCTGGAGCATCAGATCGGGGGTCGAGCTCGAGGCTTCACCATCCAGTGCCGCCAGGTTCAGGGCCGGCAGTGATGCCGCATCAAGCGCCTCGGCGATCGCCCATTCAAGCCGCGCCGTTTCCGCTACGAAGGGCATTTCAGCCAGACCTTCGAAGGTCCCGAGGAAGCGCGGGATGTCGGAGCCGTAGCGCACCAGCCTTGGCTCGCCGGGCGGATGCTGACGAATGAACTCGCTTGCGGCATAGCGGAAGAACCGCTCGTCGACCATGCGAACGACGACTGGGAATACGGCCATCAGCGTCGCTGTCAGCGAGGCGCGGGTATTGTTCTCATAGATGCGCAGCCGTCGGCATGGATCGGCGCGGCCCGCTGAAACAAGCGACGAAAGGCCGAATTGCGGGTTGCCAAGCACGGACTGCGCGATGATGTTCTGCAGATGTTCAAGCGGCAGCATGGCGGTTCCTCCTGACGTCACGGTCTACAGCGAGGCGCGCGGGCTTGATCGCATCGAAAGCGGCAAGCACCGGCATCTGGCCGCGCGGTGCATAGCGTTCGAACGGAACGACAATGCCCGGAGCGGACTGCTTCGGCGCGGAAACAGGAAGGGAATCCTGCCGCTTGCGGAAGGCGATCGAAGCGGCAAGCATATCCGCCCACATTGCTTCGCCCAGCAGCACGTCGAGCACGGGCACGTCGGTATCCCATTCGATCAGGGTGGGACGTGGGCCGAATTTCTCGATCGTGCCGGCATAGAGTGACCACACGGCGGGCGGCACGCGCGAGCCGTGGTCGTCGATCAGGACCGTGTCATCGCCAACCTCGTTGACAGCATGGCCTGCCAGATGGATTTCGCCGATCGCCTCGGCAGGCAGCACTTCGATGAACGCAGCCGCGTCGAAGCCAAGATTGTGGGCGGAAACGTAGACGTTGTTCACGTCGAGAAGCAGGCCGCATCCCGTGCGCTTCACAAGCTCGGCCAAGAACTCGGCCTCCGTCATCGTCGAACCGCTGAACTCGATATAGGCAGAGAGATTTTCAATCAGGATGCGGCGCTTCAGAGTGTCCTGAACGAGCTTGATATTGTTGGCGACGATCGCGAGCGCTGCTTCGTCGTAACGGAGCGGCAAAAGGTCGTTGAGGTAGGCGCCATCGGCGCCGCTCCAGGCGAGGTGTTCGGAAACAAGATCGGGCTCGAAGCGCACGCATACCTTGCGCATGCGTTCCAGATGGTCGCGGTCGACGCCGGAAGCGCTGCCGAGAGACAGCCCTACGCCGTGAACAGAAAGGGGGTAGGTCTCACGCAGGTTTTCGAGCGCGGCGACGGCAGCAGAACCGCCCATGTAGTTTTCGGCATGAACCTCCAGCCAACCCGCCGACGGGCGGCGGCTAAGCATTTCAGCAATGTGCGGCGAGCGAAGACCGATGCCCGCGGCTTGCGGAATTGGGAGGGTGGGAAGCTTATTGGGCATCAGTCGTCTCCATTGGGTTGCGTGGGAGTGGATCAGGCCTTGGGTTCGGTGCTGCCGCTGGCAAGCTTTCCGCAAGTGCCGGCCGGCACGTAGATCCATGCGTCGGACTGGTTGTCGGCCGTAGAGGTCCCGGCGCAAGAATGCGTGGCGGTCTGGCAATCGTTCTGGCCGGCCTTGACGACGCCGTAGCACTTTTCGAACGAGAACTCCGGCTGGGCGGCCGGACCGGCGAAGGCTGCGCTGGCGGCGAGCGTGGTAGCAGCGGCGAAAGCCGAGCCGATGAGCGATTTGGTATTGATCATGATTTTCCGTCTCCTGGGTTTGTGTTTGGTTCAGACCGGCGATCAGCCCGTCTGAAACCACTCTCTTCGATCGCAGCCATCAACTGAAATGCTGTCTCGGCATGGTTTCGATAGACGCGCTGTAGGTGCCGGCTGCATGAAAAGAGCCCTCCGGGAGGGTGCCGGAGGGCTCAGCAAACCGGCATCCAGAGGGGGATAATGCCGGCCGGGAGTTGTTGTCAGAGATAGCGTTCGTGGATGTCCACCGTCGAACGCTCTCCGATGTGGCTATAGTTGGCTTCGAGCCATTCCTCGGCGCGTTCACGGCCGCGGTCGCGAAGATCCGTAAGCAGGCCCCAATCGGCATTGAGCTTGCTGGAGACGCCAAGCTTTTTCATGGTCTCGTCATCCGAAATGCCGTGGACGAAGATGCGCTTGAGGTCGAGCGCCTGGCCGGCCTCCGAGTCGACTAGTTGCGTGACGAAGGCGATCGCCCGCATTTCCCGCAAAAGCGAAGAGTTGAAGCTTATCTCGTTGATGCGATTCAGGATGTCCGTCGCCGAGCGCGGCAGTTCGGCGCGTTCTATAGGATTGATGTGTACGATCAGCACGTCCGGCGTGTCGCAGGAATAGATCAGCGGGAAGATTGCCGGATTTCCCATGTAACCGCCGTCCCAATAGGCCTCGCCGTCGATCTCGACGGCTTGGAACAGGAACGGCAGGCATGCCGACGCCATGATGGCGTCGATCGACAGCTCGTCATTGGAGAAAACCTTGACCTTCCCGGTCCGCACATTGGTCGCGCAGATGCTGAGTTTCAGAGGACAGCGCGACATGCGGACGGCATCGAGATCGATAGACTGCTCGAGAACGTTTTTCAGCGGATTGAAGTTCAAGGGATTGAACTGATAGGGCGACATCAAACGCGTCACCATATCGAGCATCAGGAAGGCCGGGGAGTATTCGAGCGAACGCGACCCGGTCATCTTGTCAAGCAGGCTCGGCTGCAGAGGGCTGAAGGCCGCCGCGTGGCTGACGCGGCGCCAGAAATTCGCAAGCGCCTTCTGCGCGCCGCGCCGTCCGCCTTCGGCAAGCCCGTAGGCAAGCACCGCCGCGTTCATGGCCCCGGCGCTGGTGGCGACTGCCCCCTCGAAGGACAAGTTTTCCTCGTCAAGGAGCCGATCGATGACACCCCATGTGAAGGCGCCGTGTGCGCCTCCGCCCTGAAGCGCGAGGTTGATCGTCCGCTTCCCGCGGACCACGCTGGGCGCGGCCGGTTCCGATTGGCTGGAGGCAAGCTTCATAACGTCGGCATGAGTGTTCATCGGGTACCCTCCTCGCGTAAAATTGCAGAAATTTTGACGATGACGGTGCGCTCAGTGCGCAGTCCAGCCGCCGTCGACCGGCAAGGCTGTGCCGGTGATCGAAGCTGCGCAGTCGCTGCAGAGAAAGACCGCAAGCGCTCCCATCTCCTCCACAGTCGCAAAGCGTCTGGTCGGCTGGTTCTTCAGAAAGATATCGCGGATAACGGCGTCGCGGGCGATGTTGTGCGACTTCGCCTGATCCTCGATTTGTTTCTCGACGAGCGGCGTCCAGACATAGCCTGGACAGATCGCGTTCGAAGTCACGCCGTACTCGGCGCCCTCGAGTGCGACCACCTTCGTCAACCCGACCATGCCGTGCTTGGCGGCGACATAGGCTGATTTGAATGGCGAGGCGATCAGCCCATGGGCGGAAGCGATGTTGATGATGCGGCCATAGCCGCGAGCCTTCATCGGCTCGAAGGTCGCCTGGATCAGATGGAAAGCCGAACTAAGGTTGATCGCCAGGATCGAGTCCCATTTGGCGACGGGAAATTCGCTGACTGGCGCAACATGCTGTATGCCCGCGTTGTTGATCACGATGTCGATCTGGCCGAAGCGTGCAACGGCCCGTTCCACCATCATGTGGATAGCGTCGCGGTTCGACATGTCGGCGTTGTCGTAGGCGACGTCGACATCATTTTCCTCGGCCAGGGCGGCACGCTGCGTTTCGATTTCCACCGGATCCCCGAACCCGTTCAGCATGACGGCTGCACCGTTCTGCGCCAGGGCGCGGGCGATGCCGAGGCCGATGCCGCTGGTCGAGCCGGTCACGATAGCCGTCCGGCCTTCCAAGGGGCGGCGCATCGCAAGCGTATCGGTTTCAGGTTTGCTGACGTTGAGCATTTCGGTCTCCGTTGATGTGCCGCAACGCTGCGGCTGTTCTGCGGGACCTTGAGCGATGCGCGCTCAACAATAAAATGCCGCTGTGCTATCAAATCCATGCATTCATTGCATTGGCTGGAGAAGCCTCGGGCGCGCTAGGGGATTGGCATGGACATTCACCACATCCGATATTTTCTCGCCGTCTGCGATACCCGGAACTTCACGCGCGCCGCCGAGAAAAGCAACGTCACCCAGCCGGCGCTCAGCCGCGCGATCCAGCAGCTCGAGGACGAGGTAGGCGGCCTTTTGTTCCGGCGCGAGCGCAATCTGACCCACATCACCGACCTTGGCGCGCTGCTTCGGCCGCGTTTCCAACAGATATCAGATGAACTGAGCGGCGTGCGTCAGGAAGCTTCGCGCTTCCTTTGCCTCAAGGACGCGCATCTGAAGGTCGGCATCATGTGCACGATCGGCCCGCGCCGCTTCACCGGTTTGCTTACCGATTTCAACATGCGCCACAAGGGAATTCAGTTGCAGTTGGTTGAAGGGGTACCAAGCCGGCTCTCACAACTGCTTGAGGCGGGCGAGATCGACGTCGCAATCATGTCGTCGAGCGAAAAGTTCCCGGAACGCTTCGACGTGACGCCACTCTTTCGCGAACGCTTCATGCTGGCGTTCCCGACCGGCCATCGGCTGACGCAGCACGAGACCGTGCCAATCAGCGCGATCGACGGCGAGGTCTATCTGAGACGCGTCAACTGCGAGTATTGGGACCATCTCTCTCATCTTTGCGTCGAGCGCGGAGTGAAGCTTCGCATCTCCTATTCCAGCGAGCGAGAGGACTGGATCCAGAACATGGTTGCCGGAGGGCTCGGCATCTGTTTCCTCCCCGAATACACCGCCGTGATTCCAGGGCTGCAGGTGCGGCCGGTGACAGAGCCGGAGGTGACCCGCGATGTGTGCCTCGTCACCGTCGCCGGCCGCCGCTTCTCGCCCGCGGTGTCGACATTTGTCGGTGCGGTCAAATCCTATGGCTGGGCAGAGGGCGCATCACCGGTTTCGATGCGCCGTTCCGCCGCGTAATCGCAACTCCGTCGACTACGCAGGATTACGCCTGCGGTTCGGGTACGAGCCGGTACGACTGCGCCCAGGCTCGCGTGATAGCTTCAGGCTATGGAATTCAGAAGTACCCGGCATTTCTCTTGGCAGCCGTGCTCGCCCAATCTCCACATCACGCCCCGCATGAATCCCCATTGCCGGGCTCGATAAAAGGAGAACCGCAAAATGTCTTTGAAAGTCATAGCATCTCGCAACCCGATCAAACTTGTTCTTGCGTTCAGCCTGCTCGCTTCGGCCGCGGCTTTCGCTGCAGCACCTGCCCACGCCGGCGAATGCCCGGTCGACCAGGTCGCCACCAATGCCGTGCAGTCGATGCCGAGCGCGCCGGAAGGTGTCACCGATGAGGTCATCAGCACGATCGACCTCAGCACGAAGGGCGACACCTGGAAGGGCAATATGTTCCGTCTGCGCAAGCTCGTCGTGCAGCCCGGCGGCGTCGTGCCGTGGCACGACCACTCCGCGCGTCCGGCAAATATCCTGGTCGTCGAGGGCGCGATCAGCGAATACAGCAGCACCTGCAAGGTGGCGATCGAGCACAAAGCCGGCGAAGCCACCGCCGAGTTCGGCCAGCTCGCGCATTGGTGGAAGAACAACGGTTCGGTTCCTGCCGTGCTCTATTCGGCCGACATCCTGCCGCCGGACATGGACGCCCACGACGCGATGTAACCGGACCGTAGCGTCCCGCTTATTGACCCTCAACCTCCATCGACGTTCCCGGTCCCCTTCGGGAGCGTCGAACCATGCACGGTAAAATTCCGATGGCCAGCTATGACGAAGCCGTTGCCTCCAGGCTCCGCAGGGTGTCGACGGACAGCCTGCGTTTCGGCATCATTGCCTTGATCGCATTTCTGACGCTCGTCGACCTTTTCGCCGCGCAGGCGATCCTTCCCTCGCTCGTCGTCAAATTCAGCGTCAGCCGCGCGACGATGGGTTTCGCTGTGAACGCCAGCACCTTTGGGATGGCGATCGCCGGCGTCGCGGTGGCGCTACTCGGCCGCAACATCGACCGGCGTAACGGGATATGGTTCAGCCTTGTCGTGCTCGCCATACCGACCGCGCTGCTTTCGATGACCGACAGCATCGCAATGTTTGCCCTCCTGCGCGTTCTGCAGGGCCTGTGCATGTCGACGGCCTTCACGCTGACGATCGCCTACCTCGCCGAGCATTTCTCACCCGGCCAGGCGGCAGGCGCGCTCGCCGCCTACGTCACCGGAAACGTCGCCAGCAACTTCTTCGGCCGCATCCTTTCGGCGGCTGTTGCGGACGGCTTTGGCATCTCCATCAACTTCCTGACCTTCGCTGCCCTGAATATCGCCGGCGCGTTGCTGGTCTGGCTCTCTCTGAAGAAGACCGACCGCATAATGCGAGTCGACGCCGACCACCCTGCCGTAGGTGGCGCCTGGAAAGCCCACTTCAAGAACCGAGAACTGCGCGGCAGCTTCGCGATCGGCTTCCTGATCCTGTTCGTCTTCATCGGCACGTTCACCTATGTGAATTTCCAACTGGCCGCAGCACCGCTGGCCCTGTCGCCGATGGCACTCGGTCTGGTTTATTTCGTATTTCTGCCGTCGATGCTGACAACCCCGCTCGCCGGCCGCGTGGCAAGGCGGTTCGGCCCGGCCAGCGGCATCGTCCTGACGCTCGGGATTGCCATCGCCGGCCTTCTGGCGCTGCTCACTGCAAATCTGCCGATCGTTCTTGCGGGCATGGCGCTGATCGCCATCGGGACATTCTTGGCGCAGGCGATCACGACTGGCCATGTCAGCCGCGTCGCCGCCAGCGACAAGGCCGCTGCGAGCGGTATCTATCTTGCTTCATACTATTCCGGCGGGTTGGTCGGCAGCTTTGTCCTCGGTCAGGTCTATGACCGGCTCGGCTGGACCACTTGTGTCGTTGTTCTCGTCGCCGCCCTGATCGCGGCAACGATAATCGCCCGCCCGCTGACGGCGCCACGCGTCTGATCCCGCTTCACCTCGACGTTTACCGCCGCTCATGAGCGGCGGCATTTCCATGGAACCTGCCAGCCATACGCCGCACTCATCAATTCGGGCAGCGAACGGCATTATCAATCCGCCGAGCCTTTCCGCATCCTTTCTTCCAGCCTGTCATCGGACCGGCTTCACTCACGGAGAAAGAAAAATGATCAATTCAGTCAAATCGACCCTCGCGGCGACGGCGCTTGTCTTGACGCTTGCCACCCCAGGGTTTCAGACCCAGGCGAGTGCTGAGACGGCGTCCGACGGCGTCGTCACAGTCAAGAGCGGCTATTCGGTTGCAGAGACCGTGTCGCGGATCAAGAAGGATGTCGCCGACAAGGGCATCACGTTGTTCGGTGTCATCGACCAGGCCAAGCTCGGCAACGCCGCCGGCAATGTCGTCAGGCCGTCGCGGCTCATCATGTTCGGCAACCCGGCACTCGGCACGACCTTCATCACCGCGAACCCGAAAGCCGGCCTCGACTGGCCGGTGCGCGTCGTCGTTTACCAGACGGCTGATGGCTCGGTCTACGCGGCCTACACCGACTTCGACTACATCGCCAGGCGCCACGGCATCGAAAGCCGCGCCAATGAATTCAAGATGGCGACCGAAGTGATCCAGTCCGTCACCTCCAGCATCGAGAAATGACCCTTGAAGCGGGGCCGGCCGGCTGGATGTCCGGCCCCGAATGTTTTGCACCGCCACGGATTTAGTTCCTATGGGACGGGCTGGACAGCTAGCCCCATGTCCAAGCGCGCGCCACAAGATGGTTGACGACGCTGTTGGTCCGGTAAACGAAACTCGGAACTGGCCATGAAGCAAGCGCTGGCGCGAGTTCAGGGTCACTCCTCGCCAGCGTGCCTTCGAGGAACGGCGTTCATGATGGCCTCCGCCAGTTCTTCGAGGACGGAAGTATCGCCTTTCGATGCGGCAAATAGCCTGAACTGCGCTTCTGGCAACTCTGGCAGGCCGTAGCTTTCGGGTACACTGGCCAGGCCGTTTCTCAGCTGACTGACGATCATCGGCGCTACAGCGAAGCCTGAGATGGCAGCCGCCCTCAGGCTGGCGTTGCTGGTGCAGATCATCACCATGCGCTGGCTGATCCCGGCCTTGGCAAGCCGTTCAAGAGCAACTTCCCTGTAGGGGCAAGGTTCCGGCAACACGGCCAGTGGCAGCGGGTCCGGAAGTTCCACGCCGGTATGATCCGCCCATGCCCAGACAAGAGGCTCGCGCCACAGGAGGCGCCCCATCTCCTCACCCTCACACTGGGATCCGAGCACCAGTTCGATATTGCCCTCCTTCATCTTCGAGAGCAGCGCACCCGGAATTCCGACTTGCACCTCGATCTGCAATCCGGGGCGATCAGCGCCGAATGCCTGCAAGGCGCGAAGGATGGGGACCTGTGCGAAGTCTTCCGAGAGGCCGACGCGAACTCTGCCGTGAAAGGGTGCCTGCGCCAGATCGGCCAAGGCATCCCGGTTAAGGGCGAGCATCGCCCTTGCATAGGCGAGCAGGCGCTCGCCATCTTGTGTCATCTCAAACGAGCGCGTCGTCCTTTTGAGTAACGGCTTTCCGACCTGCTCTTCGAGACGACGCAGGTGCCCGCTGACGGCCGACTGCGTAAGGTTCAGTCGCGCCGCTGCCCGACTGAAGCCGCTTTCGTCGAACACGGCGACGAACGTCCTGAGCAGGACCAATTCCAGCATATATTCTGTTCCATGATGAATACTGTCGACAATCTCAATTTTTATATCGAATTAAAATATGACGCAATACGGTTCGTCACAATGAGCAAGGATGATCCATGACCAGGCTGCTGCATATCGTTTCCTCGCCCCGTAAAGAGCGTTCCGCCTCGCGTGAGGTCGCCGAGGCGTTTGTTCAAAGCTGTCGTGCTCGGCGACCCGACCTGGCGATTTCAACGCTCGATCTATGGGACGTCGACCTCCCCGAATTCGGTGAGGACGCGATGTTGGCCAAATATGCGGGGCTCAGCGGCACGCCGCTTACCCCTTCTCAACAGCAGGCATGGGCCACATTGCAAGAATTGGCGCAACAACTGCACTGGGCGGATATTGTCCTGCTGTCGACGCCCCTGTGGAATTTCAGCATTCCCTACAAACTCAAGCACTTCATCGACCTGGTATCGCAGAAGGACATTCTTTTCTCGTTCGACCCTGAACACGGGTTCGCAGGACTGCTCCGGGATAAGACCGCCGTGGTCGTCCATGCGCGAGGTCTCGACTATGCGGCGCAATCCATCACGCCGGCGCAGCGCTTCGACTTTCAAAAACCCTATGTAGAAGCGTGGTTGCGCTTCATCGGTATCGAAGATGTCCGCAGTCTAATCATCCAGAAAACCCTCTTTGGACCCGATATTGACCATGCGGCTCGCCAGGATGCACGGGAGGCCGCGTTACAGCTGGCGGAAGACCTGCTGTCGCAGACAACGGAGGCGATTGCATGATTACGAAGCGCTTGCTGCGGACAAGAAGGGCGGCTCTGGAGACTCGCCGGGAAGGTCGCCTTATGGTGCGACGGAGCACCCTCGGTTCAAGCCCGAGGGCACGTTTTCGCGCGACATGCACTAGAACCACATATCGCGCACGCAGCGACCATCGCCAGGCAGGTCCTCGAATGTGTGGAGACCATCGAAATGGTCGATTGGCAAGTCGGCGACGGTGTCAGGCGGCGCAAGCCTCACATTGACGGCGATCCGAGTGCGACCGGCGGCACTGGCGCGCAAACCACGCCAGGCCAGCACACAGGCGCATGTCGGACAGAACAGGATCTCGAGCGACGGGGCATCCTTTCCGGAGCGCGTGTAAGCACTTGTCGGTCCGGCAAGACGGATGCGTTCGTCAACATAATCGTAAGCCCACAGCGCGCCATAGCGGCGGCAAAGCGTGCAGTTGCAGGCTGTGATCGAGCCGGGATCGCCCTCCAAAGTCCAGTGGGCCGCGCCGCAATGGCAGGTTCCGGTCAGCATTCGTCCTCCTCACCTTCTGGCAGCAACACGAGCATTGTTCTCAACATTGTGCCGGACCCAGTGCGATATTCAACAGGTTGTGGTGCGGCGTGATGCGCTCGCCGCTTTGGCAAGATGTTCGTTGTCTTCCCCAATATCCTTGCCTTCGTGACAGGCATTCGCCATGAAGGCCGATGAACTCCCGTTTGCCAGCCAGCACACGCCAGCGGCTCGACGAACTCCTCGTCGCGCGCGGCCTGTTTGCCAGCCGCTCTCGCGCCCGCGACGCGATCGAGCGCGGCACCGTGATGGTTGACGGCGTCATCGCCCGCAAGCCCGGCCAGACCGTCCGGGCTGATTGCCTCATAGAAGTCGATGATCCGGCGCAGGGCTATGTGTCCCGTGCTGCGCTGAAGCTGATCGCCGGGCTCGACTATTTCGACCTCGATCCAGCCGGCAGCGAAGCGCTCGACGTCGGCGCCTCGACCGGAGGCTTCACTCAAGTGCTGCTCGGACGTGGCGCGGCGCATATCACGGCGATCGATGTTGGGCATGGCCAGATACATCCGGATATCGCCGGCGATCCGCGTGTGACTGTTATCGAGGGATTGAACGCCCGTGATCTTTCGACCGCCGATCTTGCCGATCGAATTCCAGATTTTATCGTCTCCGACGTCAGCTTCATCTCGTTGAAACTGGCGCTGCCGCCGGCGCTCGCCATTGCCAGGAGCGGCGCCAAAGCAATATTTCTGGTCAAGCCGCAATTCGAGGCGGGCCGCGAGGCGATCGGCAAGGGCGGCTTGCTGAAAGACCCATACGATGCTGCGCGGGTTGCCGGCCTGCTGCAGGATTGGCTTGACGGCGTCCCCGGCTGGCGCTCGCTCGGACTGCATCTGTCGCCGATCGAAGGCGGCGACGGCAACCGCGAGTTCCTGCTCGCCGGGATCAAGGACGCCGAGGTCGAGAACAGGGGGATCGGAGGCCGATGAACGCGCGCTTCACGATCACAAGGCTGGGCTCCCAGGGCGACGGCGTCGCCGAAACCGAAACCGGCGAACTTTTCATTCCGTTCACGCTGCCCGGTGAAACCGTCACCGCCGCGCGCGAAAAGGACCGTGCCACGCTGATGTCGGTGCTGGAGGCTTCGCCGCTTCGCATCGACCCTGCCTGTCGGCATTTCACCGAATGCGGCGGCTGCGCCATCCAGCATCTCGAGGCCGAAGCCTATCATCGGTGGAAGCGTGACAAGGTTGCGCATGCGCTCAACAGCAAGGGCATCAGTTGCGACATTGACGCGCTGGTGCCGTGCGCGCCGCAGACGCGCCGGCGCGTCGTGTTCACCGCCCGGCGCAGCGAGACCGGCATGCTGCTCGGCTTCGTTCGGGCGCTGTCGTCCGAAATCATTTCCATTGAGGAATGCCCGATCTCGCTGCCCGAGATCGTCACAAAGCTCGATCGTCTGAGAGCACTTGCCGAACTGGTTTGCGCCACGACGAAATCGTTCCGCATGACGGTCACGGCGACCGGTTCCGGCCTCGATGTCGCGGTTCACGAGTCCGGCAAGCTCGGCGAGAACCAGCGCCGCGTCGCCTCCAATTCCGTCATCGCCCAGGGGCTGGCCAGGCTTTCGATCGATGGCGAGATCATCATCGAGCCCAAAAAGCCGGTTGTCACGTTCGGCAGCGTCGCCGTCGCGGTGCCGCCGGGCGCCTTCCTGCAGGCGACCGAGGCCGCCGAGCAGGCGATGGCCGACATCGTCGGCCGGCACCTCGCGCGCGCCAAAAAGGTCGCCGACCTCTTCGCCGGCTGCGGCAGCTTCGCGCTGCGCCTCGCCGCCAGGTCGGAGGTCCATGGGGTGGAGGGGGATGCGGCAGCACTTTCGGCGCTCGACCGGGCATTCCGTTTCGCCAGCGGTCTGAAGCGGGTGACCAGCGAACGCCGCGACCTGTTCCGGCGGCCGCTCACTTCGAGGGAACTGAATGCCTTCGACGGCGTCGTCTTCGATCCGCCCCGCGCCGGCGCCGAAGACCAGTCGAAGCAGATTGCCCGTTCCGACGTGCCGCTGCTCGCCGCGGTTTCCTGCAATCCGGTTACGCTGGCGCGCGACTTGCGCATCCTCCTCGATGGCGGCTACGCCCTGAAAAGCGTGACGCCGATCGACCAGTTCCTGTGGTCGCCGCATGTCGAGGCCGTCGCGCTTCTGGAGAAGCCGAAGCGAAGGCGGTAGCGGATCCGCACTTGTTGAGCTTGAATTTCGCGTAAAATGAGCATACTTTGAACGTGTTATGTTCAAAATGTGCTAGGAACCTGTTATGAATACCGCAGCTCTCGATATCAGAGCATCGCGCTTTGGCGACGAGCGGACGCCATTTCTTTCGGCAAGACGGGTGGCTGAACTGCTGGGTGTCAATCTGACCGAACTGGCGGGCCTGATCGGCGTCGCGCGCAACACGCTTGCCGCCAAGACCGGCGCGCGCAAGGTCGACGCCGCATTGAGTCCGATTGTCCGTATCCTTGCGATGGCAGGCGAGATGGCCGGCGATGAACAGCGTGCGGCGATCTGGTTCAAGCATCAGCCGATCCCCGGCTGGGCGGGAAAGACCGCCTACGATCTCGTTCGAGAGGGCAAGACGGACAAGGTGCTTGCCTATCTGGAGGCAGTCCGCTCCGGCATCTATGCCTGAAAGCAGACTGAGCCTATGGCGCGCCTTCGTGCCGCGTTGGGCGCATCTGCCGCTTTCCGGCGAAGGAGCAGCCCGCTTTGGCGGTCGCTGGAATCCAGTGGACGCCCCGACGATCTATGCCGCGGGCGAATTGTCCACGGCTTGGGCGGAGTACAATCAGGGGTTTGTCCAGCATCCGGCGTTGATTGCGCAACTCGCACTTTCGGGCGCGCGCCTGGCAGACCTTACGGACGCTGATGTGCTGACCAGGCTCGGCGTGACGGCGGACATTCACCGATGTGAATGGCGCGATGTCATGGATCAAGGCCTGGTGCCTGAGACGCACACGCTGAGAGATCGCCTGATTGCCGACGGGCAACATGGCGTGATCTACCCCTCCTTCATGTCGCCCGGTGGCACATGCGTCGCGCTGTGGCGATGGAACGAGAGCAACACACCCCGTCTGAAGGTCATCGATCCCGACCATCGCTTGCCGAAAACGCCGGCTTCGTGGCTTTAATGCATGTCGCGCAAAAGTGTGAAGCGGTTTTGCGATAACGACATGCATAAAACAACAGCCTAAAGCGCGTCGCATGAGGCCGGTCAAACGCGACGCGCTTTAGGGCAGTTCTAACCGGCCGCGCCGCCGCGCTTCGGCCAACACACCCGCGTCCATTTCTTCCAACGTCTTTGGCCTGTCTCTATGGGGCAGGGATCCAAACACGTCTTCTGGCCGTCTCGGCGAAGACTGGCGCAGGCTTCAGTAGCACGCCCTCCGGAGTATCTTCGACCATTAGACGTGTGCCGGCCTCCCATTCCTTCCGCTTGCGGATCGCGCTGGGCAGGGTAACCTGCCCCTTGGTCGAGACAGTGATTACGAGTCTTTCCGGGTTGGCCATCGCGGCGCATCCTCTGAATGTAAGACAAAAACCGCAGCTTCTATCAAACCCGCGTTCCGCCAACCGTCATCTGGTTCATCCTGAGGTGCGGCTGGCCGACGCCGACCGGCACGCCCTGGCCGGCCTTGCCGCACATGCCGATGCCGGTGTCGAGCTTCATGTCGTTGCCGATCATCGCAACGCGATGCATGGCATCCGGCCCATTGCCGATCAGCATGGCGCCCTTGATCGGCTGCGTCACCTTGCCGTTCTCGATCATGTAGGCCTCGGTGCAGCCGAACACGAATTTCCCCGAGGTGATGTCGACCTGGCCGCCGCCGAAGGAGACGGCATAGATGCCGTTCTTGACCGAGGCGATGATTTCGTCCGGCTCCATGTCTCCTGAAGTCATATAGGTGTTGGTCATGCGCGGCATCGGCTGGTGCGCGTAGCCTTCGCGCCGTCCGTTGCCGGTGGCGTTCATGCCCATCAGCCGGGCGTTCTGGCGATCCTGCATATAGCCGACAAGCTTGCCGTCGTCGATCAGCACATTGCGGGCCGACGGCGTGCCTTCATCGTCGACGGTCAGCGAGCCGCGCCGCTCGGCCATGGTGCCGTCGTCGACGACGGTGACACCTTTTGCTGCCACCTGCTGGCCCATCAGCCCGGCGAAGGCCGATGTCTTCTTGCGGTTGAAGTCGCCTTCCAGCCCGTGGCCGACGGCCTCGTGCAGCATGACGCCCGGCCAGCCGCTGGACAGCACGATGTCAAAGGTGCCGGCGGGGGCCGGAATGGCCTCGAGGTTGACCAGCGCTTGCCGCAGCGCCTCCTTGGCGGCGTGTTTCCAGCTGTCCTCGACCAGGAATTCGCCAAACCCTTTGCGTCCGCCCATGCCGAAGGAGCCGCTCTCCTGGCGGTCGCCGTTGCCGACCACCACCGACACATTGATCCTGACCAGCGGGCGGACGTCGCGCACCATCTGGCCGTCGGCACGCACGATCTCGACATGCTGCCAGGAGGCGGCGAGCGACGCCGTCACCTGCCGCACGCGCGGATCCTCGGCTCGCAGCCACGCATCGATTTCCTGAAGGAGCTTGGCCTTGGCCTCGAAGGAGGGCGAGGGGATCGGGTTGTCGTCGCCATAGAGATGGCGGTTGCTGCGGGCGGGAGCCGCAGCAAGCGTGCCGGAATAGCCGCTCTTGACGGTTGACACAGCGTCGGCCGCGCGCAGCAGCGATGCTTCCGAAAGATCGCTGGAATGCGCGTAGCCGCTCGCTTCGCCGGCGACCGCGCGCAGGCCAAAGCCTTGGTCTGTGTTGAAATTGGCGGTCTTCAGCCGGCCATTGTCGAACATCAGCGCTTCGCTCTCGCTGTATTCGAGGAACAACTCGCCGTCGTCGGCGCCGTTGATGGTCTCGGCGACGATCTGCTTGATGCGATCGTCGGAAATGTCGAATTGGCCGATCAGGCTGTTCATGGCGCGGTCCGTCCGTGGAAAGAGATTGTCCTCACGATGTAGGCGCGAAGGTGCGCCCAGACAATCGGCAATGACCATTGTCTGTACATGACCCCGAAAATCGGAATCGATTTTCGGAAAGGATCATGCGCAAAATCGAAGCGCTACAGCGTCCTTTGCGCGTCCTTGGATGCGCGGCGCTGTAGCCAAAGGCGGTCACAATCTCATTTTCGTCAGCAGGGTTTTGGGTCTCGCGCCCCGTCTCAAGGCAGCGCGGCGAAACCGTCGGCGAAACCCTTGAGCTCGACCGGAATGCCGATGCCTTCCTCCGGCGTCTGGAAGACGATGAAGGTGGCCGACGTTCCGGTTTTCAGCGTGTCGAGCAGCGGCTTTTCGAGAATGACCTCGGCATAGCAGCCGTCCTGGAAGCAGCGCACGAAATAGGCCCGGCCGATGTCCTTGCCGTCGACATTGAGGCCGAGCCCGTTGGGCAGCAGCACGCCGAGCGGCGCCAGCACGCGCAGGATTTCGGCCTTGTTGTCGGCGGTGCGCAGCACGACGACGGAAAGCCCCATCTCGGGACGGTCTTCGGCGACGACGTTCTGCATCATCACGCATTGTTCCGAGGTGGCGCCAGCCGGCGTGTCGCAGATGATCGACCATGCGCCATGCGTCGCCCGCACCTTGCCGCTTGGCTGCGCGGCATTGGCCTGGCTGACGCCGAACGAGCCAACATAGGACAGGCCGATCCCGGACAGACCAACGCCAGATAGGCCAACGCTACACACGGCAGCGAGAAGGATGGCCTTTGCCAAGCTTCTAGAAAGCCCAAGTCCCCAAAGCCAAGAGTTCATGACGGCTCCATTGCGAATCACGGCACTTTAAGCCGCGCCAAGGGCAAGTAAAGGATGAGACCACTGCCGGCCTGCCTCGACCAAGGCAATTGCGCGGTTTTCCGTGCCAAATTCGCCCGAATTGCGACGGCCCGGCGCATTTTGCCGGGACACTCCGCCGCTCGGGCATTCGCGGGTCCGACACCGCCGCGGCCGCCGCCACAAGGCGCAGCCGCGCTTGCGCGCAAAAATGCCGCACGGTTTCCCCCGCTCCTTTCTTGCAGAGGCAAATAGAGTATGGTTTGAACCAGCCTCGGGACTATCCGGGATTCCCGTCCCGGCGTTGTTCGATATTCTTGCGGTCCGATCGCGAGGAACTGGGAGATAATGACGGCAATGAGAAAATTCCTAGCAGGCGCCAAACTCCTGGCAAGCGCTGCCGCCACACTGTTCACCGGTGCATCCGCCCATGCGGCCCAGCCTGCGCCGTGGGAGATGACCTTCCAGCCCGCAGCCACCGACATGATGCGGCAGATCGCCTGGTTCGAGGGCTATACGCTGTGGTTCATCGTGCCGATCACCCTCTTCGTGCTCTTTCTCATCGCCTATTGCATCCTGAAGTTTCGCGCGAGCGTCAACCCGACCCCGTCGCGCACCAGCCACAACACGCTGATCGAGGTAATCTGGACGGTCGGGCCGGTCGTCGTCCTGCTCTTGCTCGCCATCCCCTCGTTCCAGCTCTTGACTGCGCAATACACGCCGCCGGAGGAAGCCAAGCTGACCGTCAAGGCGACGGGGAACCAGTGGAACTGGGATTACGAATACCAGACCGAAAACACGCTTTCCTTCAACTCGGCGATCCTGGCGGATTCTGACCGCGCGGCGGCCGGCAAGGAGGACCGCGGCGCTTATCCGCGCCTGCTCGCCGTCGACAACGAGATGGTGGTGCCGGTCAACACCATGACCCGGGTGCTGGTGACGGCGGCAGACGTGATCCACGCCTTTGCCATGCCGTCCTTCGGCATCAAGACCGACGCGGTTCCGGGTCGCATCAACGAGGTCTGGTTCAAGGCGGAAAAGGAAGGCCTCTATTATGGCCAATGCTCGGAGCTCTGCGGCAAGGACCACGCCTTCATGCCGATCGCGATCCGCGTCGTCTCCGACGCCCAGTACAAGACCTGGCTGGCAGCGGCCGGCACCGACCTTCCCGGCGCCAACAAGGCGCTGATGGCCGAGGTCGACGGGAAAGACAAGGTAGCGGCCGCCGGCAACTGATGCCGCGACCAGAAAAGATCAGGGAACGGAGCCGAACATGGCAGACGCTGCAGCTCACGACCACGACCACAAGCCGTATCATGGCTGGGTGCGGTGGGTGTATTCGACCAACCACAAGGATATCGGCACGCTCTACCTGCTCTTCGCGATCATGGCGGGCTGCGTCGGCGGTGCCCTTTCGGTCGTCATGCGCATGGAGCTGCAGGAGCCGGGGATCCAGATTTTCACCGGCCTGGCGCAGATGGTCTACGGCTTGAATGCCGACGCCGCGCTCGACGGCGGCAAGAACATGTACAATGCCTTCACCACCGCCCATGCGCTGATCATGATCTTCTTCATGGTCATGCCGGCGCTGATCGGCGGCTTCGCCAATTGGATGGTGCCGATCATGATCGGCGCGCCGGACATGGCATTCCCGCGCATGAATAACGTCTCGTTCTGGTTGCTGCCACCGGCTTTCATCCTTCTGATCATCTCGGCCTTCATGCCGAGCGCGCCTGGCGCCTACGGCGTCGGCGGCGGCTGGACGATCTATCCGCCGCTGTCGACCTCGGGCCAGCCGGGACCGGCGATGGATCTTGCGATCCTATCGCTGCACATCGCCGGCGCCTCATCGATCCTCGGCGCCATCAATTTCATCACCACCATCTTCAACATGCGCGCGCCTGGCATGACGCTGCACAAGATGCCGCTGTTCGCCTGGTCGGTGCTGATCACCGCTTTCCTGTTGCTGTTGTCGCTTCCGGTTCTTGCCGGCGGCATCACCATGCTTTTGACCGATCGCAATTTTGGCACCACCTTCTTCGCGCCCGATGGCGGCGGCGACCCGATCCTGTTCCAGCACCTGTTCTGGTTTTTCGGCCATCCGGAAGTCTACATCCTGATCCTGCCGGGCTTCGGCATCGTCAGCCACATCGTCTCGACCTTCTCCAGGAAGCCTATCTTCGGCTATCTCGGCATGGCCTATGCCATGGTCGCGATCGGTGCGGTCGGCTTCATCGTCTGGGCGCACCACATGTACACGACCGGCCTGTCGCTCGACACGCAGCGCTATTTCGTCTTCGCCACGATGGTTATCGCGGTGCCGACGGGCGTGAAGATATTCTCGTGGATCGCCACCATGTGGGGAGGGTCGATTTCGCTCAAGACCCCGATGCTGTGGGCGATTGGCTTCATCTTCCTGTTCACCGTCGGCGGCGTTACCGGCGTCCAGCTTGCCAATGCCGGTCTCGACCGTCCGCTGCACGACACCTATTACGTGGTCGCGCATTTCCATTATGTGCTGTCGCTGGGCGCGGTCTTTGCGATCTTCGCCGGCTGGTACTACTGGTTCCCGAAGATGACCGGCTACATGTATTCGCCTGTCATCGCCAACACCCACTTCTGGGTCACCTTCGTCGGCGTCAACCTCGTCTTCTTCCCGCAGCATTTCCTCGGTCTTTCAGGCATGCCGCGCCGCTACATCGACTATCCGGATGCGTTTGCCGGCTGGAACATGGTGTCGTCCTACGGCTCGTATATTTCGGCCGTCGGCGTGGTCATCTTCCTCTATGGCGTGTTCGAGGCCTTCCAGAAGAAGCGGGTGGCTGGCGCCAACCCATGGGGCGAGGGTGCGACGACGCTCGAATGGCAGTTGCCTTCGCCGCCGCCCTTCCACCAGTGGGAGCAGCTGCCGAAAATCAAATAGGCTCTGCCTGGGGGAAATACGGAACCGCCGGTTCGCCGGCGGTTTTGGCCAACGGAATGATGGACTTTAAGTACGCATGGCCCTTGTCGACGACTCATTGACTGACGAACCGGGTTTTCGCATGTCGGAAGCGACGGCGGGCGATTTCTTCGCACTGTTGAAGCCGCGCGTCATGTCGCTTGTGGTGTTCACCGCCTTTGTCGGCCTGGTCGCGGCACCCGTGGCCATCAATCCGCTTCTGGCGGTGATCGCGATCCTGGCCATTGCCATTGGGGCTGGCGCGTCCGGCGCGCTCAACATGTGGTATGACGCCGATATCGATGCGGTGATGACCAGGACCGCCGGCCGTCCCGTGCCGGCCGGCCGCATCCGGCCAGGCGAGGCGCTGAGTTTCGGCCTGGTGCTGTCGGTGCTGTCGGTGATGACGCTCGGCGTGCTGGTCAATTGGCTGTCGGCCACACTCCTGGCCTTCACCATCTTCTTCTATGCCGTCGTCTACACGATGTGGCTGAAGCGCTGGACGCAGCAGAACATCGTCATCGGCGGCGCTGCCGGCGCCATTCCGCCGGTGATCGGCTGGGCCGCGGTAACCGGAACCGTCAGCCTGGAAAGCGTCGTCCTGTTCCTGATCATCTTCCTGTGGACGCCGCCGCATTTCTGGGCGCTCGCCCTCTTCAAGTCCGAGGACTATGCCAGGGCCGGCATCCCGATGATGCCGAATGTCGCCGGCCAGGCTTCGACCCGACGCCAGATCTTTGCCTACGCGCTGATCCTTGCCCCGGTTGGCGTGCTGCCATGGATGCTCGGTTTCACCACGCCCGCCTACGGCGTCTTTTCGGTGCTGCTTGGTGCCGGCTTCGTCTGGTATGCGTGGCAGGTGCTGCGGATGGCGGACGACGACCATGTGATGAAGCCGGCCAAGGCATTGTTCGGCTATTCGCTGCTCTACCTCTTTGCCATTTTCGCCGTCTACCTTGCCGACTGCGTTGTCGGGCGCGTGCTGACCATGGGCGGAGCATGACCATGGCCGACAAGAAGCTTGAACTCGTCACGCTGACGGAGCGCCAGCAGAAGGCCCGGCGCAACCGCTCGGTGGCCATTGGCCTGGCGCTGGCGGTGCTTGTCGTCATCTTCTACATCGCGACCGTCGTGAAATTCGGTCACAACCTCACCGGAACGATGTGAGGCTCAGATGAACCGTCAAACGGTGACCCATCCTCAAAACAGGAATACCAACCGCATCGTCGCCGGCGTCTGCATCGCCTTTTTCGGCGGCATGATCGGCATGGCCTATGCTGCGGTGCCGCTCTACGCGATGTTCTGCCAGGCGACCGGTTACGGCGGCACCGTGAAACGCGCAACGCAGCAATATGCCGACCGGGTGCTCGACCGCGATATCACCATCCGTTTCGACGCCAACACAGCCGGCGTGCCCTGGCAGTTCGAGCCGGTCGCCCGCTCCGTCACCATCAAGATAGGCGAGACGGCGCAGGCGCATTATAGCGCCACGAACAAATTCGTCCGCGCCACCACGGCCCGCGCGACCTTTAATGTGCAGCCGGAATTTGCGGGATCCTACTTCAACAAGGTCGAGTGTTTCTGCTTTACCGATACGACGCTGAAGCCTGGCGAGACGCTGGACATGCCGGTCGTGTTCTATGTAGATCCCGACATCGTCAATGCGCCGGAATTGAAGGACCTGAAGACGATTACCCTGTCCTACACGATGTTCCCGGTCGAGAAGAACGAGAAGACCAAGCCGGTGGCGTCGACAGTGCCGGCCGAAGGCACAAGCAACAAAGTTTCACATACCGAACGAAGCCTCGGGGGTTGATATGGCAGACGCGCACGCAAAACCACAACATGACTACCACCTCGTCGACCCGAGCCCGTGGCCATTCCTCGGCTCGGTCGGCGCGTTGGTCACCGCGATCGGCGGCGTCTGTTACATGCAGTATCTCAAGGGCGGCGATTTCCCGATCTTCGGCTTCAACATCGCCAATCCGTGGCTGTTCTTCATCGGCCTCTTGATCGTCATCTACACCATGTACGCCTGGTGGTCGGATACCATCAGGGAAGCGCATGAAGGCCACCACACGCGTGTTGTGTCGCTGCATCTGCGCTACGGCATGATCATGTTCATCGCTTCCGAGGTGATGTTCTTCGTCGCCTGGTTCTGGGCTTTCTTCGACGCCAGCCTGTTTCCCGGCGAGGCACAGCAATATGCCCGCGCCACCTTCACCGGCGGTGTCTGGCCGCCGAAGGGCGTTGAGGTCCTCGACCCCTTCCACCTGCCGCTCTACAACACCGTCATCCTGCTTCTGTCGGGCACTACGGTGACCTGGGCACACCACGCGCTGCTTCATGGCGACCGCAAGGGGCTGATCAACGGCCTGGTGCTGACCGTCGGTCTCGGCATCCTGTTCACCATGGTGCAGGCTTACGAATACATGCACGCGCCGTTCGGCTTCAGGGATTCGATCTACGGCGCCACTTTCTTCATGGCGACCGGCTTCCACGGCTTCCATGTCATCATCGGCACCATCTTCCTGCTCGTCTGCCTGGTCCGCGCGATGAAGGGCGACTTCACGCCCAAGCACCATTTCGGCTTCGAGGCTGCCGCCTGGTACTGGCACTTCGTCGACGTGGTCTGGCTGTTCCTGTTCGCGTCGATCTATGTCTGGGCCTCGAGCGGCGCGGTCATCGAAGGCCACTGAAATCTACCTGAGGAAATCGATGAGGCGGCTGCGGCGACGTGGCCGCCTTACCTTTTGGGGTGAAGGGCATTAAAGCGCGTCGCGGCTGAATGGATTCATGCGACGCGCTTTAAGTTCTTGTTTTTATGCATGTCGTTATCGCAAAACCGCTGCGCACTTTTGCGCGACATGCATTAAGGTATCGGAATGAGCGACGACAAGGCGATCTGGCCAGCAATCGATCCGATTTCGGCTGGCCTGCGCGGCCGCTGCCCGCGCTGCGGCGAGGGCCGGCTGTTTTCCGGCTTCCTCACCGTCGGTGAACGCTGCGCCAATTGCGGCCTCGACTATTCCTACGCCGATGCCGGCGACGGTCCGGCGGTGTTCGTCATCCTGATCATCGGCTTCATCGTCGTCGGGCTGGCGCTGTGGATGGAGGTGACGCTCAGCCCGCCGCTCTGGCTGCATTTCCTGCTGTGGATACCGCTGACACTGGTGCTTTGCCTGGGCGCGCTTAGGCTGATCAAGGGTGTGCTCCTGACGCTGCAATACCGCAACAAGGCGGCAGAGGGCAGGTTGGACCTCGGCGAATGAGCACGACATCCGCTTCGATTGCAGGCCGTTCGCGGCCGAAGACGGCATTGCTGCTTGGGCTTGGCCTCGTGCTGTTCTTCATCCTGCTGGCGCTCGGCACCTGGCAGGTCCAGCGCCTGTACTGGAAAGAGGGTCTTCTCCAGACCATCGACCGGCGCACGCACTCAGCGCCCGTGCCGTTGCCCGAGGTCGAAAAGCGGTTTGCCGCCAGCGGCGATGTGGATTACACGCCGGTGACGGCATCAGGCACGTTCCTGCATCAAGGCGAGCGACATTTCTTCGCGACCTGGGAAGGCCAGTCCGGTTTCGATGTCTTCACGCCATTGCATCTGGAGGACGGCCGCTTCGTCCTGATCAATCGCGGCTTCGTGCCGTACGATCTCAAGGACGCTGCCAAGCGCCCGCAAAGCCATGGTGCGGGCCAGGTAACGGTGACGGGGCTCGCCCGCAATCCGCTGCCGGCAAAGCCCTCGATGATGCTTCCCGACAATGATCCGCAGAAAAACATCTTCTACTGGAAGGATCGCGACGCCATGGCGGCCAGCGCTGGTCTGCCGGCCGGCGCGGGGCTGGTGCCATTCTTTATCGACGCGGACGCCACGCCGAACCCGGGTGGGCTGCCGGTCGGCGGCGTGACAATCATCGACCTGCCGAACAGCCATTTGCAATATGCCGTAACCTGGTACGGCCTTGCCGCTGCCCTTGCCGGCGTCCTCATCTTTAGGCTTCGCCGCCCGGCGAAAGAAGAATGATCAGCACTGGTGCCCTTGACAGGGCAGGGGTGCGCACCTCATTTCGCGCCTTGAGTTCAAGACTTGAGTTCACGCTACGACCAACCGGCCGGGAATCATGCTTCACACGACGACAAAGCCACCGCTGACGATAAGGCTCTGCCAGCCGCGCGGCTTCTGCGCCGGCGTCGACCGCGCCATCCAGATCGTCGTGCTGGCGCTGAAGAAATATGGCGCGCCGGTCTATGTTCGCCACGAGATCGTCCATAATCGCTACGTCGTCGAGGGGCTGCAAAGCCTCGGTGCGGTGTTCATCGAGGAGCTCTCCGAGATACCGGCTGAGCATCGTCAGAGCCCGGTCGTCTTTTCGGCGCATGGCGTGCCGAAGTCGGTGCCGGCGGACGCCCAGGCGCGCAACCTCTTCTATCTCGACGCCACCTGCCCGCTGGTGTCGAAGGTCCACAAGCAGGCAATGCGCCATCAGCGGCTCGGCCGTCATGTGCTTCTGATCGGCCATGCCGGCCACCCGGAAGTGATCGGCACGATGGGGCAGTTGCCGGACGGCGCCGTCACCTTGATCGAGACCGAAGCCGACGCCGCGAATTTGGTGCCCGCCGACCCGCAGGCGCTCGGGTTCGTAACCCAGACGACGCTGTCGGTCGAGGACACCGCCGGCATCATTCGGGTGCTTAAGGATCGTTTTCCCGATTTGCATGCGGCGGCAGCGGAATCGATCTGCTACGCCACCACCAATCGCCAGGAAGCGGTCAAGGAGACCGCCGCGGGTGCCGATCTCTTCCTGATCGTCGGCGCTCCCAACTCCTCAAATTCGCGGCGTCTCGTCGAAGTGGCCGAACGCGCCGGCGCCTCGATGTCGCTTCTGGTGCAGCGCGCCTCCGAAATTCCATGGACCGAGATCGCCGGCATCTCGACGCTCGGTCTTTCGGCAGGTGCCTCGGCACCGGAAATCATCGTCGACGAGATCATCGATGCGTTCCGGCAGCGCTTCGACGTAACCATCGAGCTGGCGGTGACGGCGACGGAAACCGAGGATTTTCCGGTGATGCGGGTGCTGCGCGACGTCGAGCTGACGGCCGCCGACATGGCTTTCGTCAACGGGGCCGCGTAAGGTTCATGGCGGTCTACACCGACGTCAACGAAGGCGAGCTCGGCGCGTTCCTCAAGGCCTATCCAGTCGGCGATCTCCTGTCCTACAAGGGCATAGCCGAAGGCACCGAGAACTCGAACTTCCTGCTGCACACGACCAGCGGCTCCTACATCCTGACGCTCTACGAAAAGCGCGTCGACAAGGCCGACCTGCCGTTCTTCCTCGGCCTCATGAGCCATCTCGCCAGGAAGGGCATTTCCTGCCCGCTCCCGGTGACCGCGCATGATGGCGACGTCATCGGAACGCTAGCCGGCCGGCCGGCGGTCATCATCACCTTCCTCGAAGGCGTTTCGCTGCGGCGGCCGACATCAGCGCACTGCGGCGAGGTCGGCAAGGCGCTGGCGGCGCTGCATCTGGCCGGCGCCGACTTTCCGATGACCCGTCCGAATGCCCTTGCCATCGATGGCTGGCGCAAGCTGTGGAGCGCCTCTCGTCTTCGCGCCGACGAGGTCGAGCCGGGACTGGCGGCCGAGGTCGATGCCGATTTCGGCGATTTCGAGCGGAATTGGCCGAACGGCCTGCCGGAAGGCATCATCCATGCCGATCTTTTCCCCGACAACGTCTTCTTCCTCGGCGAGAAACTGTCGGGGCTGATCGACTTCTATTTCGCCTGCAACGATCTCTACGCCTATGATGTCGCTACCTGCCTCAATGCCTGGTGCTTCGAGAAGGATTTTTCCTTCAACCTGACCAAGGGCACGGCGCTGCTTGCCGGCTACCAAAGCGTGCGGCCCTTGAGCGGCGAAGAGAAAGCTGCGCTGCCGATGCTGGCGCGCGGCTCGGCACTGCGCTTCATGCTGACCCGGCTTTACGACTGGCTGATCATTGCCAACGGCGGGCTGGTCGTGAAACGCGATCCGACCGAATATATCAGGCGTATGCGTTTCCACCGGGCGATCAAATCTCCTTCCGAATACGGACTGACATGACCAAGCGCGTCGAAATCTTCACCGATGGTGCCTGTTCGGGCAATCCGGGGCCTGGCGGCTGGGGGGCTGTCCTGCGCTTCAAGGGCGTCACGAAGGAACTGTCGGGCGGCGAGGCTGCTACCACCAACAACCGCATGGAACTTTTGGCCGCCATCTCGGCGCTCAATGCGCTGAAAGAACCCTGTTCGGTCGATCTTTATACCGACAGCAACTATGTCAAGGACGGCATTTTCAGCTGGATCGACGGCTGGAAGCGCAACGGCTGGAAGACCGCTGCCAGGCAACCGGTGAAGAATGCCGAACTGTGGCAGGCGCTCGACGAGGCGCGCAACCGTCATCAGGTGATCTGGCATTGGGTCAAGGGCCATGCCGGCCATCCGGAGAACGAGCGTGCCGACGAATTGGCGCGGCTCGGCATGGCGCCGTTCAAGAACAAGACGGCCAGGCCCGCGCCCGTTTCGGCTGGGGAAAACACCCAAGCCAAACAGCCGGCAGCCAGGAAACTGCGCCGCTCGACCCAAAGCTACTGACCAATCTGGACTACTGACCAGTCTGGTCCGGCATATTCAGCGGATCAGCAGCGCTGTGCCGAAAAGTCCGAGCGCGAACACAGTATGCGATACGAGGTTGAGGGCGCGGATCTGCATAGGGTTGGGGCGCTTTGACGCGGCCCAGCCGGCGCCCATGCCGGGCGCCAGCAGGAACCAGCCGGCGCCTACGGTGACGATGCCGAGGATGAAGGCCGGCAGGAAGGTCGGCGCGGCCAGCCACGCCGCTCCCGCCAAAACGGCCAGGATGATGCCGTAGACGATACCGACAAAATAGTGGAAGGCCCAGCCCAGCGCCGATTCATGCGCATAGGGTGCTGCCTCGCCGATATCGTTATGGAAGACCTTGCCGTCCCTCAGGTGCCAGACCCAGCGACCAACCAGTCCCCAGTTCGGCCGTGGCTGAGCAAACACCGTGTTCAGGAAAATCGCCCAGAGGTCCATGAGCGCCGTGGCGCCGATGCCGATCGCCACAGCGCGCCAGAAGTGGTCAAACATCATTGAGGTCCCCTAAAAGCAGGCAATTCCCAAACAGCGTTCTTTGCACGCCCAATTGGACGCGCGGCTGCCGAAACGAGCGCGATCGTCAGGCCAAAGGAGCGTGAAAACCTCGGCCTATGCTGTCGCCAAAACGGAAAGCTGTCCGAGAATGTGAGCAGCACCGGATTCATCAACGCCAGGCTTTGTCTCGACATTGAGCGCGGCGACCTTGCCGTCGTCGACGATCATCGAAAACCGCTTCGAGCGCAGCCCCATGCCACCGCCGGAAAGGTCGGCGTCGAGACCGATCGACTTGACGAAATCGCCATTGCCGTCGGCAAGATAGAGGATCTTGCCTTCACCGCCGCTGAAGCGGGCCCAGGCGCCCATCACGTGGACATCGTTGACGGCGACGACGGCGATGGTGTCGACGCCGCGCGCCAGGATGGCGTCGTAATTATCCAGAAAGCCGGGCAGATGGTTGTTGGAGCAAGTCGGCGTGAAAGCGCCGGGAACAGCGAACAGCACCACCTTCTTTCCCGAGAAAAACTCGGCCGTCGTGATCGCTTTTGCGCCGTCGGCAGTCATCGTCTTGAAGTTCGCTTGGGGCAGCTTGTCGCCAACGGCAATCATCATCGTGGTCCTCGTTTTGACAAATGGAAGGGAGTGTCCTTGCGATAGCGAATTCAGCCGTTTCCCGCAACTGTCGGGGTGGCCGGAGCAAGGGATGTTCGATCTGAACATCCTTTGCTGGGGATCAAGGGAACGGCAGCAGGCCTTCGACGGCGCCGGCCGCAGTTGTCAGCGTGTAGTAAAGTCCGCCATCCGTCGGCGTCGTCGTCGGTCTGTCGAGGATCGGCACGGTAAACACCAGCTTGCCGTCCTTTTCGCTGCGGGCCGGCACGCCGAACATGTAGTCCCGCTCGCCGGCGACGAAGAAATCCGCTGCTTTGGGATTGCCCGGAAAGCTCGCCTCGACAATCAGTGTCGCGCGGTCGCCCGGCAGGATATTGACGCCGAAATCGGGTCTTGCGGGAGCAGGCAGCGTTGCAAGCGCCGCCTTCACCAAAGCGGCGTCTTCGACATTGTCCGGATCGGAGCCCGGATCGATGGTCAGCTTTGTTTGCACCGGGATGCAGATCGTCTCACAAATTCCGAGAAAGATATCGGCAACGATGACGGCCGGCTCGTTCGGCGCCGACAGCGTGAACATTACCGGCAGCGAAACCGGATGGTCGTAGCCGGCCCATTTGCCGGAGCCGTCGTCGTGGCGCTGGGGTGGTGGAAACGAAAACGTCGCGTTGGCAATGTTGGTGCTGGCCGAGATATCGATTTGCGGCGGCACGCCCGCGTCGCCCGGATCGCGCCAGTAGGTTTTCCAGCCAGGCTTGAGCGAAATATCGAGGACGCCATGGATGCGTCCGGCTGTGTCGGGCTCGCCGCTGGTCACAAGGCGTACTTTGCCGCCTTCGCTTTCGTACCAGATCGACGAGGAGGCTGCGGCGGGAAGACCGGTTCCACATCCGACAGCGGCGCTGAGCAGCAGGACTTTCAAGCTTTGCATGGCGGTGATTTGAGCGTCCGTTCATGGCTGCGCAATGACTTCATGGCGTCGCTGCTATCATATTTGCGTGACCTCGGGCACAGCTTTGTGTGATCTCGGGCAAAGCTTTGCGTGCCTTGGATGCACATCTGCGACCAAATCGCGCGCGGCGCATCTTTTCGGCGCTCCAGAAACGCGTTACGCTCCCCTCATGGACTTGTTGCGCCACAAGAAGATGGCTGCGGGACGCGGCTTTCTCGACGACCAGTTCCTGATTGCCATGCCCGGCATGAAGGACGACCGCTTCACGCGCTCCGTCATCTATATTTGCGCGCACAGCGACGAAGGCGCGATGGGCCTGGTCATCAACCAGACACAGCAGATGCTGTTTCCGGATCTGCTCGTGCAACTCGGCATCATGAACGAACAGGAGGCGATCCGCTTGCCCGCGCAGGCCCGCGACTTCGTTGTCCGCAACGGCGGACCGGTGGACCGCAGCCGCGGCTTCGTCCTGCATTCGGGCGACTACCGGGTGGAATCGTCGCTGGCCGTCTCCGACGACATTTGCCTGACCGCGACCGTCGACATATTGCGCGCCATTTCGTCGGGCCGCGGGCCTCGGCACGCGCTGATGGCGCTCGGCTATTCGGGCTGGGGCGCCGGTCAGCTGGAAAGCGAAATCGCCGAGAACGGTTGGCTGACCTGCCCGGCAAATGCGGAGCTTCTGTTCGATACCGACATCGAACGCAAATACGACCGGATACTCGCTTCGATCGGTATCGACCTCGCGCATCTCAGCCTGGCCGCCGGTCACGCCTAATGCATGTCGCGCAAAAGCATGCCCTCGGGCTTGACCCGTGGGTGTGTAGCGGTTTTGCGATAGCGACATGCATAAAACGACAACCTAAAGCGCGTCGCGTGAGGCCGATCAACGCGACGCGCTTTAGAGGTGAAAACCCGTACCTGGCTGGTTACCGCCGCATTGCCATCGCCAGCCGTTTGCCCAGATCGTAGACGAGATTCTCGAAACCCGACGTCCAGGACAGGTCAGCCTGTTTCACGCGCGTTTCGACATCGCTGTATTTGCCGATGCGGGCTTCCAGGAAGGAGCGCAGGCGCTGGTGAAACTGGCCGACGGTGAGCTGTTTTCCCTCGGCCTTGAAGATCGCAATATTGAAGCGTGCCGCCTTGGGGAAGATTGTGCTGGCCGTGGCATTGGGCTTCTCATCGGCATTCGACAGGAGCGCTGCTGCCCCGTTGGTGCCAAGGAAATGGGGGAGGTAGAGATCCCTTTCATCCATGGCCTTCTCAAGACGAGCTTCGATGCGTTGCTTGGCCGCGAGAAGGTTCTTGGCCGCAAGTGCCGCCGACAGATAGGGATCGCGCCTGAATTCAAGGATGCGCTGTTCTTCGGCCTTGTCCTCGACGAAATGGTATTCGCGCTTGCCCTCGGGGCGGGTCCGGATCAGTTCCGCTTCGTCGCCCAGGCCGAATTCTGCACCGTACCTCTTCACCGCCTCGAGCCATGTCTGGTCGAGGAATTGCATAAGACCAAGCGCCGACCCTTTAGACGGGCGATTGTTGATGTCGAAGGAGGATTCCTTCTCGGCGATCGCAAAAAGCGTGTCGGCAGGAAATTGGGTGTCCTTGGCTGCACGAAGGATTTCGCTGGCGATGTGCTGCGACACCTTGTACTCGCCGAACTCGTGCATCGACATGCCGAGGACGATCTGTTCCGCGCCTTGGGAAAGGATGGAGACGGTGCCCTTCAATGCCTGGGCCAGCGTGCGTTCTCCCTCGCGTCCAGAGGTCGATATGGTGTCTGGATCGATGATGTCGAACTCGGGCGCGGCCGAGGGAAAACTCAGAGCCGAGAACGGAACAGCAGTGGCAACCGCGGCTTCGGTCACGCCGTTGACCAGGACTCCCGAATAGACCGGCCATGGCATGGCTGCCACGGTCGCCGCCAGGCCAAGCCCCGCCATCATTTTCGACAAAGGCCGTCCGCCCGAAAGGACGAAGGCTCCGCAAGCAAAGAATTCAAATGTTCTTTGGAGTGACGCCAGGTCCCCCTCCGTTCCTTGTCTAGCCGCCCAGATATTTTGGGACAGGTCTATTTCCAACGTTGAGCCGTCAACGTCGAAAAAGACAAGAAGAACGGTCAGTGCTTCATTCAACTAGTCATGGATAATGGCGGCACAATGGCCACAGTGCGGCAAAATAATTCGAAATGTAAAACAAGCTGGTTTTAATCGAGGGCTGCGTAGCCGATGCGTTGCTTGTGAAGCCTCTCGATTGGCGAGCAGAAATTTCCCTGAGTTGGTCTGCCCTCGACCGCAGCCGGGCAATCCTTTCGGTCTCGAACGGCAGATTGTGAATGAGCAGCCATTCTCGGCACAATACTCGATCGAAAGAGTCCGCAGCTGGTGAGAGATCATTTAGCCTTTGGCTGTCGCCAGATTGGTGCTGAGCTCGAAGGCCAGTCCCGATCCGATGGAGTATGGCTGCAGCACGGGCGCACTCTCGCTCACGATCGCGTCCACGACGCGCTTGCGTTCCTGATCACCCAATTCCTTGGCTAAGGAACTCATCCCGACCAGCGCCATCGTATTCAAATGCAGGAAAGGTACGCCTTCCCCGAAATGGATGGTGCGCGAAACAATCCTCGATCGGACCTCGTGGAAGCCGGCGTCTCGCAGCAGCGCCTCAAGCGGAGCCGCTTCCCCGAAGCTGTACCGCTGATCGGCGATGGCGCCCAGATGACGCTCCGCGACGCGGCGCAGGTCGCGAAAGAACGGGATTTCGTCGTCCGGGCGCCACGTGGCGATTGCCAGCCTACCACCCATCGTCAGCGCGCGACGCATCTGCGCCGCCGCCGCGGGTTTGTCAGGAAAGAACTGCAGTCCTTGCTGACAGACGACCACGTCGAACGTCTCACCGCTACGCAGAGGCAACTCGCCGGCATTGCCCTGGCGCCAGTCGACGGCTGGTTCTACAGCGCGCGCCACGGCAAGCATGTCCGCGCTGACGTCGACACCGACGATAAATCCGGCTCCACCGAGCCGCTCTCTTGCAACGCGCGCCACTATTCCTGTTCCACAAGCAATATCGAGTACGCGATCGCCCGAAGACAATTCCAACTCGTCAAGAGCCATCTCGGCCCATGGACGGAAGAGAGGGCCGACGAGCCACCGCTCGTACATCTCCGGGAAACTTACCTGTTTCATTGCGTAGCTGGGCAAGGTCATGATCGTCCTCCCTCAGGGCGCATGACTATGGCGGATCTACTCCACCGGCATCAGCAGGTGCTCGCAAGGCGCGTCGGGCCACATCTGGCGCCATAGAATGACGTTCTGCGTCGACGAGAAGCGAAAACCCTTCAGCGGGCTTTGGACCTTCAGCCAGAGCGCTCCGCCGGGATGGCGACACTCTTCGCATCACGCGGCTTCGCCGCGTGCAAGGGCCGCCGCCTGCTCCAGGCGCACGCCCTTGACCAGGGGGTCTGCGTGCCGATGCACCAGGCGCCATTCCGCCTCTTCGCGGCGATAGACCAAGGTAACCCGCAGCGGCCAATCCTGTGCTGGCAGACCGCCGACCTCGACATGCGGGCGTTCAATGATCGCGAGGACCACCATGTCGGCGGAACCATAGGCTTGAAGAAGTTCGTGCTCGAAGGTCCCGTTCTTGAAAAAGCGGCCCATCGCTTCGATCCGCTCTGCAGTCAGTTCAGAAGCCCGCGTCGGCTTTCCTCCGAATGGAGACATCAGCAGGAAGTCCTTGGTATGTGGGATCACCTCGTAGTATTTCGTTGTCTCCCCGCGCATCAGCGCCGAATTTGCTTCCGCAGAACGCTCGACGAGATCGACAACCGTCTGGTCTATAGCAGTCTCCTCAAGAGCCTGTGCCGAGGCTTTCGTTAATTTTGCAGTTTGTGACAATGCCACGCCAGCGCTTGCTGCGGCGAGAAGGGAACGTCGTGATACCGGCATGCGGGTGCTCCTGCATCTGTTTCCGATGCGAAGCGCGCCTTGCGCTGCTCCGCTTGCTCAGGAGATCGCACTTCGATGATGCTGAATCCAGTGATATAATTTCATCGACATGCTGAACAGGATTGATCCCAACCTCCTCGTTGGAGATCGTGTACGACGAGTGCCACGTGGGCCGAGCGGCCGAGAAGTTGAATCTGACGCATCTCAAATCAGCAAAGCTCACGCCTCAGCATAAACGCCTAGCCCGGCCAATCGAACGTCTGGGCAGCTCGGACCATTGCCGCAGTCGCCGGGCTATAGGGCCGGCCGGGAATGCTAGCCAGGGACACCGTGCGTGCCACCGCGGGTTCGATCAGCGGACGCTGCAAAAGTTCAGGCGATGTCACCGAATATTCAGGCATGAAGGCGAAGCCGATCCGCGCCAGCACCATTGATTGGATCCAATCCTCGCGCTCGGAACGAAAGCGGGCATAAAGGCTGACGTTTCTTTCCCGGCACGCACCCATTACCAGGTCCCGCATTTCGCAGGACAGACGATCGACATAGGGTTCTTGAGAGAGATCGACCAACTTGATTGCATTGAGGCTCGCAAGCCGATGATCCGGCGCGAATACGACGACGTAACGCTCACTGTAGAGATCATGGACGCGGAACGCCGCTCCCAATCCCTCCAGCGGATTGAGAACGGCAACATCGAGATCGCCTTGCTCGAGCCTGTTTTTCAGTTCCTGGACGCTCGCCTCGCTAACTTCAAGCTCGACGCCATGATAGTCGCGCTGGAACTTTGCGAGGAACCGGGCGAGTTTCCCATGGCCGATGGTCGACATGACGCCGAGGCGGATCGGCACCTGGTTGAGCAGCCTGAAATTGTCGGCAAGCGTTCTGGTTGCGTGCGCCTCCTGCATGATCTGCTGAAGATGCGGCAGAATGGAGCGCCCGAACTCACTCAGGAGGACGCGCTTTCCCTCGCGGTGGAACAAAGGCGCGCCAAGCTCATCCTCGAGCGTCTTGACCGCTTTGGTGAGCGCCGGTTGAGAGACATTGCAATCGGTGGCGGCCTTGGTGAAGTTCAGCATCTTCGCGGCGGCAAGCACGTAGCGGACCTGAAACATCTCCATGGCAAGCCCTCCCGAGGCGGTTCCACGAAACGACATTGTAATCCTTTCATCGATAACTGTCGGCTATCGATCGATAGAAAAAATGTCGTTCTCTTTCGCCCGCCGCTGCATTCAACTCCTGTGGTCACTGTTCACAAGAGGAGATCTGGAAATGACCGTCTACATGGTGGAACGCGACCTCAAGGGCATCAGCATGGAAGCTTTGGGAGATGCGCAGAAGGCGGCGATCAGCAAAGCCGCCGAGATGACCTCCAACGGCACCGACATCAGCTACCTGCGCTCGACCTTCGCACCGGAGGACGGGCGCTGCATGTGCCTGTTTGACGCTGCCTCCGATGTCGACGTGAAGCGTCTAAACGACGATGCGGGGCTGCCCTATCACAGAATCGTGCCGGCGCTCGATCTTACCCCATAGGGCCGGCGCGACCGGGCTCGTGATGGCTATCCGGGCCCGGTGTTCTTGCGGAGTTATGCAGCGCGTCAGTTTGAATCTTTGGAACGACGGAAGGGCCAAGTCGTTCGTGCTGCATCCGCCAGCCACACGCGTTGCCAGGAGAGTCGGAGCATGTTTGGCAATTCGGGCACCCTTCCTCTGCCTCGCCCGCTTGGGCGTCGTGTGGATAATCTTGCGCAGTCGTTCATGCGCCAGCGGCTCGGATCGCAGATGGACTTCTCGACCCCGCAGGGCGAGCCGGCGCTGTTGCCGCCCAACTCGGTGTCGTGGCGTATTTTCAAGAACCCGGTTGCGCTGTTCATCGGCGGGGTTACGGCGGTGCTGCTCGAATTGGCAGAGCCGCGGGTTCGCGACGCCATTTGGCAGCACAGCACATTCCGCTCCGACGCGCTCCGACGATTACGGCGCACGGGCCTCGCCGCCTTGGTCACGGTCTACGGTCCCCGGACCAAGGCCAAGGCCATGATTGAAGTTGTGGTCAGGATGCATGGGCGCGTTTCAGGCCGAACCAGCGAAGGTGAGCCATACGACGCCACCGACCCGAAGTTGCTGGACTGGGTGCAAGCGACGGCCGGGTTTGGTTTCATGGAGGCCTATCACGTCTATGTGCATCGACTGCATTTTTTCGAACGGGATGCGATGTCCGCCGAGGCTCGCCCCGTCGCGCTTCTCTATGGTGCGGTTGACGCGCCCACGTCGCAGGCCGAGCTTTACGCGCTGTTCGACGCGATGAGGCAAAGACTCGTCGCATCGCCGATCGTCCTGGAATTCCTGCAGATCATGGAAGACGTTCCCGTCTTGCCGGGAATGGCTCAACCGCTTCAGCGGCCATTTCTGAAGGCGGCTGTCGAAATCCTGCCCCGCTGGGTCCGCAAGCGGTTGGCACTCGGCGACAACTGGACGTTGAAGCCGTGGGAGCGTGCTTTTGTGAAGACGACGGCTGCAATCTGCGAGCGCATCGTGCTCCCTTCATCTCCGGCCGTCCAGTCGTGCCGTCGCCTCGGTCTTCCCGAGAACTATCTCTATCGCCGACAGAAGGCACCTAGACACGAGCAGCACGGTCGCGATCATGCGGGATTTGATGCCCGCATAAGGGAAAGCGACGGGTTAAAAGTGCGGCAATGGCCGCCCTAAGGGCGCGTATCTCGCGTCGGGGAATGTCCAGCAAAGGGCCCGAAAGCGACGATCAGCGGAGCCGGAACTTCCTATCATTTCGACCTGGCAGGCTGTCGGACATGCTCCGCTGGTAGCCGCCCAGCAAGTTCCCTCGCGATCCTGTTCAGGGCGTCGCGAGGCCGGTCCC
This sequence comes from Mesorhizobium sp. WSM4819, assembly GCF_055811215.1. Lineage (NCBI taxonomy): Bacteria > Pseudomonadati > Pseudomonadota > Alphaproteobacteria > Hyphomicrobiales > Phyllobacteriaceae > Mesorhizobium > Mesorhizobium sp. WSM4819. Next base: position 123,927 of record NZ_JBVVQO010000007.1, on the reverse strand, counting down.
GCGACGGGCCGCATCGACGCTCCACGCGCCGCCTCCCGCGAAAAAGAAGTACAGGAAAATGAAGCAGTAGAGGATCGACGAGTCGCCCTCGTTGACAACCGGAAAGAAGTTTTGCGGCGCATGCGCCATGAAATAGGCGACCGCCATGTTGCCGGACAGAATGAACGCGACGGGCCGGGTGAAGAGTCCGAGGGCAAGCAGCGCGCCTCCGATCAGCTCGATCAATGCCTGTATCACAATAAGCCCCGACAGTTGCATCGGCTCGGGAGCGGGCGGAAAATTGAAGAGCTTTTGAGTTCCGTGCTCCAGAAACAGCAGCGCCGACATGATCCTCACGACGCTTAACCACACTGGAGACCAGGCAGAAATCTTGTCGAAATTCATCAGCTGGGCCTCCATCATGACCCGGTGATTCCGGCCAGCAGGCTGAATATCAGCGGGTCAGCTCTTCGCACCGATTTCGCGAAGTCGGTATGATGCACAGCGCGAGCCGTAAACCAATACTCCCAGTTCACAGTCGCGTGACCGCCGGTCGTACTTTTGATGGAGTGCCGAGCCGCGGGAGCTGAGACCTTCGATGTGCTCCAGCGGGTGCCAATCGCCAGGCTCATGCCGCCCAAAAAGGGCAGCGGTTTTGGGACAACGACATGAATAAGATCAAGCCCGGGTCAGCGGATACTGTTCCTTCAGCGTCCTCAGCACCTGATCGCCGGGCATCGGCGCGCCGAACATGAAGCTCTGCACATATTCGCAGCCCATCTGGCGCAGTTCGAGCGCATCGCTTTCGTCCGAAATGCCCTCGGCCACGACCGAAAGGCCGAGTTCATGCGCCATGTTGACCATCGATTTGAGCAGCACCGCGCGCTTCGGTGTCGTGTCGTCGACAAAGCTCTTGTCGATCTTGATCGTGTCGAAGGGAAAGCGCGTCAGATAGGCCAGCGATGAGTAGCCGGTGCCGAAATCGTCCAGCGACAGGCCGATGCCAAGCTTCTTCAGCTTGTTCAGCACATGGGCTGTCTGCTCGGGATTGTCCATCACCAGCGATTCGGTGAGCTCGAGTCGGAAACAGCGCGGCTTCAGATTGGCCCGCGCGATCACCGAGCGAACGTCGCTGACCAGATCGCGGCGGATGAGCTGTCGGCTGGACAGGTTGACCGAAACCGACAGCGGCGCGTCGCCGATCTGCTTTTGCCATCCCGCCAGATCTTCGGCGGCCTGCTGCATGGCGAACAAGCCAAGTTGCACGATCAGGCCGCAGCTCTCGGCGACCGGGATGAAATCGCCTGGCGGGATCATGCCGCGACGCGGATGATCCCAGCGCAAAAGCGCCTCGAAGCCGGCAACACTGCCGTCTTCCAGCCGCACGATGGGCTGGTAGGCGAGTGTGAATTCGCGCCGTTCGATGGCGCGGCGCAGGTCGGACTCGAACTGCAGCCGGTCGGTGCCGACGGTCCGGAAGGCGGGTCGGAACGGTTCGATCCTGTCGCCGCCAAAACGCTTGGCCTGGTGCATGGCAAGCTCGGCGTCCTTGACCATGTCCTCGGCCGAACTCTGCGCCGAGGTCCAGGTGACCAGACCGATCGAGGCGGTCAGCACGATCTCGCGCTTGGCAAAGGTAATCGGATTGTTGATCGCATGCTTGATGGCGTCGGCAACGGCTGCGATGCGGGCCGGGTCCTGCTCGGAAAGCAGCATCAGCGCGAACTGGTCGCCAGCAAAGCGCGACAGCGAATCCTTCGGCTTGAGCAGCCGGTGCAGCCGGCGCGCAACAGTGAGCAGGATGGTATCTCCGGCCGAGATGCCGAGCCCGTCATTGACCTGCTTGAACCGGTCGATGTCGATGACGAAGACGGTGGGACGGACCTTCTCTTCGGTGCGCGCGATCGAGATGATCGCCTCCAGCCGGTTCATAAGCAATTCGCGGTTCGGCAGGCCGGTCAGATTGTCGTGCACGGCATCGTGCAACAGCCTCTCCTCGGACTTCTTCTGCTCCGTCACGTCGACCATGGTGCCGACGCAGCGGATGACCTCGCCGTCCGATCCGATCACCGGCCGGGCGCGCAGCGAAAACCAGTGATAGTGCCCGTCGGCGCCGCGCAGGCGGAAATTCTGCGACACCCGGCCGCGCCGGTGTTCGAGCACCACGTCGAGCGTCGTACGGAAGGTGTCGCGGTCGTCGGCATGGAGTACCGGCAGCCAGTTGCGGGCAGCGCCGCCCAGGCTGTCGGGCGCAAGACCCAGCTGGATGCTGACATCCGGCCTGGTGACGACGCGGTCGCGCATCACGTCCCAGTCCCACACCGTGTCGCCCGATCCGGCCACGGCCAGCGCCTGCCGTTCGAGATCGGAGAAAAGGCCCTGATGCAGCGCACCGCCGGCAAAGGCGTGCTGCATGACGGTGAAGCCGATGAGCAGGATGATGAGGATCAGCCCGCCGCCCAGTGCCGGCTGGGCGATGTCATTGTCGAGCATGCCGGTGATCGCCATCCACGACCCGCATAGCCACAACAGGACCATGACCCAACTGGGCACCAGCATGATGGCGCGGTCGTAGCCGCGTATGCCGAGGAAGATGATCAGGCCGAGGCCGGTCAGCGCGGTGGCGGCGAAGGACAGCCTGGCGATGCCGGCGGCGACCGCCGGGTCGACGATTGCAACGCCGGCGATCAGCAGCAGCCCCAGAATCCAGACCAGAGCGCCGTAGCTGAAATGGCCGTGCCATCGGTTAAGGTTGAGGTAGGCGAACAGGAACACCACGAAGGTCGCTGCAAGGGCCACCTCCGTTCCGGCCCGCCACATCTGCTCGTTGCCGGGCGATATTTCCAGGACCTTGTTGAGAAAGCCGAAATCGATGCAAATATAGGCGAGCACCGCCCAGGCGAGCGCTGCGGTTGCCGGGAACATCGAGGTCCCCTTGACGACGAAAAGGATGGTCAGGAACAGCGCCAGGAGGCCGGCGATGCCGATGACGATGCCGCGAAACAGCGTGTAGGAATTGACCGAATCCTTGTAGGATTCCGGCTCCCAAAGATAGACCTGCGGCAGTTTGGGCGACGCCAGTTCGGCAATGAAGGTGATCACCGTTCCGGGGTTCAGCGTCACCCGGAACACATCAGCGTCGGGGCTGCTCTGGCGGTCGAGCGCGAAGCCCTCGCTGGGCGTGATCGCGGCAATGCGCGTCGAGCCGAGATCCGGCCAGAAGATACCGGAATTCACCAGCCGGAAATGCGGTGCGACGATCAGCCTGTCGAGCTGCTGGTCGGTGGTGTTGGCAAGCGCGAACACCGCCCAGTCGCCGGTCGAGCGCGCATCATTGGCCTCGACCTCGATGCGCCGCACGATGCCGTCCGGTCCCGGAGCAGTCGACACCTGAAAATTCTCGCCCTGGTTGCGGTAGATTTCGACGGCGCCCGAAAGGTCGAGCGCCACATCGTCGCGGGCAATCTTGATCGGTTCGACGGCGAAGGCCGAAGACGCCGCGCAGAGCACGACGATTGCCGTCAGCACAAAGGCGAACAACGACCCGATTCGCAGGAAATTCGTCAAAATCAGTCCTTCGTTTCCGCGCCCGGCGGATCGTCCTCGATCCGGGCGTAGAGGTAGTGGTCCTGCCAGATGCCGTTGATCCTGAGATAGGATCGGAGAAGTCCTTCGCGCCGGAATCCGGCTTTTTCAAGCACGCGGATCGACCGGGCGTTGTCGGGAATACAGGCAGCTTCGATCCGGTGCAACCTCAGCGTATCGAAGGCGAAGCGCGTCACCACCTTGACCGCGTCGGTCATCAGGCCACGGCCGCTGTAGCGCTCGCCGATCCAGTAGCCGATATGGCCGCTTTGCGCGACGCCGTGGCGGATATTGCCGAGGGTGATTCCACCGACAAGCTTGGCGTTGCTTTTGTCGAAGATGAAGAAGGCTATGGCCGTTCCCTGCGCATAGTCTTCGCGATAGCGGCTGAGGCGATGCCGCCAGGCCGTGCGGTCGAGTTCGTCGGGGTTCCAGCGCGGCTCCCACGGCTCCAGGAAGGCGCGGCTTTCCCCGCGCAGCACCGACCATTCACGATAGTCGTCGGTCAGCGGCACGCGCAGCGTGACCCGGTCACCCTTCAGTGCCGGCAGGTCACGGCGAAAGAAAGGGAGCGCGAACATGACGCTTTGATGGACTTAGCCGGCGAGCTTTCGGGCCGTGGTCTGCGTGCCCGAAAGCGACTCGAGGACCGCCTCATAGGGAGCGAGCGTGCCCACCGGTCCGACGGCAGTCAGCGTCGGCTTGGTCGAAAACAGCCGTGACGAAAGGTCCGTCAACCGCTCGACCGTCAGCGCCGACAGCCGTTCCATCAGCTCTTCCTTGGCGATCGGCCGGCCGAACAGAAGCATTTGCCGGGCGATCTGCGAGGCGCGGCTGGCTGGGCTTTCGGCAGACATGATCAGGCCTGCACGGTACTGGGCGCGTGCCCGGTCGAGTTCCTCCTGCAGGATGGTCTCGCCGACCTTCTGCAACTCGCCGATGACGACCGGCACCAATTCGGCGATGTCGCTCTGCCCGGTCGCGGCATGGACGCCGAATATGCCGGTATCGGAAAAACCCCAGTGGAAGGCATAGACCGAATAGCACAGCCCGCGCTTTTCGCGGACCTCCTGGAAAAGACGCGACGACATGCCGCCGCCAAGGATCATCGACAGGACCTGCGAGGCGTAGAAGTCGCGTACATGATAGGCGCGGCCCTCGAACCCCAGCACGATCTGCGCGTCCATCAGGTCGCGGTCCTCGCGGAAATCGCCGCCGACATATTGCGCATATTGCGGCATGGTGTTGTCGGACTTGCTGCGGAAACCGCCGAGATGCTTCTCGACCTCGCGCACGAAGTTGTCGTGCTTGATGTCGCCGGCGGCAACGATCACCATGCGCTCGGCGCCATATTGCCGTTCGATGAATTTGTGCAATTGCTTCGAGGTGAAGGATTTGACGGTTTCCGGCGTGCCGAGGATGGAGCGGCCGATCGTCTGGTGGCGGAAGGCCGTCTCGGTGAAGTGGTCGAAGACGACATCGTCGGGCGTATCGTGTGCGGCGCCGATCTCCTGCAGGATCACATGCTGCTCGCGCTCCAGCTCTTGCGGGTCGAACTCGGATTCCTGCAGGATGTCGGACAGGATATCGACGGCCAGGGGCACGTCGTCGCTCAGCACCCTGGCATAATAGGAGGTGGTCTCGACACTGGTGGCGGCATTGATCTCGCCGCCGACATCCTCGATTTCGGAGGCGATCTCAAAGGCGCTGCGCCTTCTGGTTCCCTTGAACGCCATGTGTTCAAGCAGGTGGGCCATCCCGTGCTCTTCGCTACGCTCATTGCGGGCGCCTGATTTGATCCAGGCGCCAAGAGCGACGGATTCGAGGCTTGGAAGGGTTTCGGTGGCGACTGTCAGGCCGTTCGACAGACGGCTTACCTCAACACCCATATAGCTGATACTCCCTAATTTGCCGCCCGCGTGTGGTGGCTAACATAATCTTCCACCATTTTCAGGTCGGATGGAAGTACCGTGTATTTTTCCTCTGAAGTCATCAACCCGCCTAGCCATGCGGGCAGGGCAGGCGACACGCCGCTGGACGCTTCGACGGCGGCGAGGAACTTTGCCGGATGGGCGGTGCCCAGCACCACCATCGGCACGGCATTGGTGGCTTTTGCAACCGCAACGTGCATGGCCGCGGCCGTGTGCGGGTCGAGCAGATAGTTGCTGGCTGCGAGCGTCGAGCGGATCGTGGCTGCGACTTCGTCCATGGTCGAGCGGCCGGCGTCGAATTCGGAGCGGATCCTGGCGATCTCGCCCGCTTCGATGGTGAAGGCGCCGGACTGCTTTAGGCCGCTCATGTAGCGCCGCACGGTAGAGGCGTCGCGGCCGGCCGCCTCGAACAGCAAGCGCTCGAAATTCGAAGAGACCTGGATGTCCATCGACGGCGACGTGGTCGAAAAGACGCCTTTCGTGCGGTACTCGCCGCTCGACAGCGTGCGCGCCAGAATGTCGTTGTCGTTGGTTGCAATGATCAGCCGCTCGATCGGCAGCCCCATCTTCTTGGCGGCGTAGCCGGCGAAGATGTCGCCGAAATTGCCGGTCGGCACCGTGAACGAAATCGGCCGGTCGGGCGCCCCGAGCGACAGCGACGATGAGAAGTAGTAGACGATCTGGGCCATGATGCGGGCCCAGTTGATCGAATTGACGCCGGACAACGAGACCCGGTCGCGAAAACCGTGATCGTTGAACATGTCCTTCACCAGGCCCTGACAATCGTCGAAATTGCCTTCGACCGCCAGCGCATGGACATTTGCGGCGATGGACGTCGTCATCTGCCGCTGCTGCACCGGCGAGACCCGGCCGTGCGGGAAAAGAACGAAGATGTCGGTGCGGTTGCGCCCGGCGAAGGCATCGATGGCGGCCCCGCCGGTATCGCCGGAGGTGGCGCCGACAATGCTGGCGCGCTGGTCGCGTTCGGCAAGCACATGGTCCATCAGCCGGGCGAGAAGCTGCATGGCGACGTCCTTGAAGGCAAGCGTCGGGCCATGAAAGAGTTCCAGAACGAACATGTTCGAGCCGGTCTGCACCAGCGGGCAGACCGCCTCGTGACGGAACGTCGCATAGGCTTCGCGCACCAGGCGTTCGAACACCGGCATCGCGATCTCGCCGCCGAGAAACGGCGACAACACGCGGATCGCGAGGTCGGGATAGGCAAGGCCGCGCATCGCGCGGATCTCAGCTGCCGAAAACTGCGGCCAGGTTTCAGGGACATAAAGTCCGCCATCGCGCGCCAAACCAGCCAGCACAGCGTCGGAAAATCCAAGCACGGGCGCTTCCCCGCGGGTACTCACATAGCGCATCGTCATGTTCCATTGCTGCCGGGCGGTATTGTCCGCGGCAAAGTGGTTAATTTCCGTACTTGCTCAGTCGCATTTTTGCCGCGCGGTTGATATACGTCACCCGCTTTGCGAGAGGGAAGTGCAGTTCATGGCGTTTCATACATTTAACGGTCGTTTTGTCGCGGGTCTGGCGCTCGCCGGCTTTATGCTTACCGCCGCCGGCTGCCAATCAGGCGGCAGCAGCATGCTGGGCTTCGGAAAGAAGGACACGACACCGCCACCACCGCCGGACCCCAAGGTTCTCGCCAGCCAATTGCTGGCCTATTGTCCGAAAGTGACGCTGCGCGACGGCACCGCCTTCTTCAACACCTATGCCAAGGGCAGTCAAAAGCCCAAGAAAAAAGCCGCCACCCTGGATGCAGAAGCTGCCGCGCTTGACGCGAGCAGCGGCCAGCAGGATGGTTCCGCCAAGATCGTCTATCAGGCTTCGATCACCGATGTGACCCGCGACTGCATCCGCGCCAACGGCTCGCTGACGATGAAGATCGCCGTCGCCGGCAAGGTCGTTCCGGGACCGATGTTCAGCCCTGGCACCATCACCATGCCGATCCGTATCGCTGTGATGCATGGCAAGGAGGTCCTTTACTCGCAGCTTCACCAACATCAGGTCCAGGTTACCAATCCCTCGAGTGCCACCCAGTTCGTCTTCACCGATTCGAACGTTGTCGTTCCCGAGCCCACCGCGCGGGACTATCAGGTGTTCGCCGGCTATGACGAAGGCCCGCCGAAGAAGACCGACAAGAAGGTTGCCGCGGCCGAATAGCCGCGGCTTTGGATCTGCGCGTCCATTTGGACGCCTGCTTCACGCATCCGCCGACCACTCCGACAGGGCGGAGATCACGCTTTTCAGTTCCGCCCAGCGGCGGATGACCGTTTCGGCGCCGGCCTCGGTCAGCGAGTCGGCATGCCCGGGATAGCTGTGCGCCGCTCCGGTGAAGCCGATCACACGCATGCCGGCTGTCTTGGCGCCGGTCACGCCATGCACGGAATCCTCGATGACGAAGGTGTTCGCCGGATCGGCCTGGAGCGTTGCCGCGGCAAAGAGAAACACGTCGGGCGCCGGCTTGGATTTCCCGCTTGGTGTTTCCAGCGAGGAAAAAATCCGGCCGCTGAAAAACGGCAGCAGATGCACCTTCTCCAGCATGAATTCGATCCGCTCGGTGCGCGAATTCGAGCAGATGCAGCGCGGCGCCCTCACCGCGGCGACCGCCTCGTGCACCCCGTCGACGGCGCGCACGTCGCTGCGCAGGCGGCGGTCGACCAGGTCTTCGGCGCGATCGATCAGCGAGGCCTGGAATGGGACGCGGGATTTTTCCTCGACCCGCATCATGATGTCCTTGAAGGTCAGCCCGGCATAGGTTTCGGAAATCTCCTCGGCCGATATCTCGTAGCCGGCCGACGTCAACAGCTCGGCTTCGATGCGCGCGGCGATGATCTCGGAATCGACGAGCACGCCGTCGCAATCGAAGATGACAAGGTCTGGCTGGGGCATAGCGATCCGGAAAGCGGGAGGGAGGAGGCTGGGACGGTTCAGGCGGCGCGGCATACACCAACAGGCCGATCTTCGCAAATTACCCGGGGTCTGCACCCGATCCGGACCCTTGGGCCTTCACCGAATATTTACGCTGATCGGTAACCATAACAGGGAGTAAACAGTAACGCGTGCTTTGGGTGTAACAATGTCTGCCGTGCGTCTTCTCGACGAGCTTTCCCATGCTCCCCAGCAATCTGAATGGCTCGATACGATCCTGAAGGGCGATTGCGTCGCCGCGCTCGACCGGCTGCCCGAAAAATCCATCGACGTGATCTTTGCCGATCCGCCCTACAATCTGCAGCTCGACGGCGATCTGCACCGGCCCGACCAGTCCAAGGTCGATGCCGTCGACGACGACTGGGACCAGTTCGCAAGTTTTGAGGTCTACGACGCCTTCACCCGGGCCTGGCTGCTGGCGGCGCGCCGCGTGTTGAAGCCCAACGGCACCATCTGGGTCATTGGCTCCTACCACAACATTTTCAGGGTCGGCGCCAAGATGCAGGATCTGGGGTACTGGATCCTCAACGATGTCGTCTGGCGCAAGACCAATCCGATGCCGAATTTCCGCGGCCGCCGCTTCCAGAACGCCCATGAGACGATGATCTGGGCCTCGCGCGATCAGAAGGGGAAGGGTTACACCTTCAACTACGAAGCGCTGAAGGCGTCGAACGACGACATCCAGATGCGGTCCGACTGGCTGTTTCCGATCTGCACCGGCGCTGAGCGCCTCAAGAACGAAAATGGCGACAAGCTGCATCCGACGCAGAAGCCCGAAGCGCTGCTCGCCCGCATCATGATGGCCTCGACGAAGCCCGGTGATATCGTGCTCGATCCCTTTTTCGGCTCCGGCACCACCGGCGCCGTGGCCAAGCGCCTCGGCCGCCATTTCGTCGGCATCGAGCGCGAGCAGGCCTATATCGACGCCGCCAACGAGCGCATCGATGCAGTCCGGCCGCTGGACGGCGCTGCGCTTACCGTGCTTACCGGCAAGCGCGCCGAGCCGCGCGTCGCTTTCGTCAGCCTCATCGACACCGGGCTGATGCTGCCGGGCGCCACGCTCTACGACGCCAAGAAGCGCTGGGCGGCCAGGGTGCGCGCCGACGGCACTGTGGCGGTCGGCGGCAGCGCCGGATCGATCCACAAGATCGGCGCGGAAGTGCAGGGGCTGGATGCCTGCAACGGCTGGACCTTCTGGCACTATGAGCGCAGTGGCGGCCTGACCCCGATCGACGAGCTTCGCCGCATCGCCCGCCTCGGCATGGAGCGGGCAGGGGCCTGACGATAACCGCTACAGCGATCTCGTTGCACATCGTCTCCGGGGGGAAGCAGGACCGCGCTTGGCCTGTCCTTTCGCCGGGTTGCTCCTTGATGCCGCACACACACACCTGTGCTGAGAAGACCAGCGCTCGTCGGTTGGAATCTCACGATCATGCAAGTCGCAGACCACAGACCGAGGTAACGAACCATCGGGTCTGGCCGTATTGCGGAGATGACCGATTCACACGGGACTGTCGCGTTCATCGCTGCTGATCGGGCGAACGGCCTTCCCGCATGGCCTCAAGATCGCCATCCCAGCCGGCGCCGGCAAGGGCCGCGATAGCCGTATCCTGCCGGTGCTGGCGCACCAGAGCGCGCAGTGCCGCCTCAATCGTCGCTTTCTTGGTCTTGAGACCGGAGGCGGCCATGGCCTCCGCGATCAGTTTGTCGTCGAGTTCAATGTTGGTTCGCATGGCTGCGCTCGATGTGTATGAACTGGACTAAGATATATACATTCTGCTCCTGACCCACAAAGCCGTCACAAACGAAAGCCGCCCTCGGAGGGATCACGTGAGTGATTCCCCAGGAAGAGTTATTGACCTTTGCCCACCGTTTCTCGAATGCTCGATTCTCTTATCCAATGGAGACCAGATCCATGAAAGCTCTTGCCTCGCCGTTTGTCGCCGCCCTCGTCATGGGTTTGTTGGCCTCTCCGGCGATTGCCCAAAACACCGGCGCAGAAAACCAGCTTGATGCGGTTATCAAGAACGGCAAGCTGCGCGTCTGTACGACCGGCGACTACAAGCCCTTCACCTTTCATGACAAGCCCGCGAACAACTACCAGGGCATCGATATCGATCTCGCAAAATCTCTGGCAAGTTCACTAGGGGTCGAGGCGGACTTCGTGGCGACTACCTGGAAAAAATTGCTTGCCGATTTTACAACCGGCAAGTGCGACATCGCGATGGGCGGTGTTTCGGTGACCCTGGAACGCCAGAAGCAGGTGTTCTTCAGCGAGCCCTATCTCGTCAACGGCAAGGCACCGATTGCGCGCTGCGAGGACGAGGCGAAATTCCAATCGATTGCCGACATCAACAAGCCGGATGTGACTGTGATTGTTAATCCCGGCGGGACCAATGAGAAATTCGTGCGTGAAAAACTCAGTGACGCTAAAATTGAGATCTACCCGGACAACGTCACGATCTTCCGCCAAATCCTTGACGGCAAAGCCGATATCATGATCGCCGAATCGGTCGAAACCGAGTTGCAGGAGAAACTTCACCCCGGCCTTTGCGCGATCAACCCCGAGAAGCCGCTCCAATATGGCGAAATGGGTTATATGCTTCCTGAGGGTGCCGTTGTCTTCAAGGCCTATGTCGACCAATGGTTGCATCTTGCCAAGGCGACGGGTGAGTTCGATCGCATCTACGCCTCACACGTCAAGTAGCGCGCGAGACGGATCCAATGGCAGCGCCGTGGACCGCACGTCTCAGCGACTGCGGTCAGGCCCATCACAGTGATCACACTCTGACCCCCAGGCGATCGAGGTCCGCCTCGAGCGTCTTTGCGTCGGTGAACAGCACCGACTGCCAGCCGGCCGCCTTGGCGCCGGCGACATTCTTTTGGCTGTCGTCGATAAACAGCGTGGCCGCGGGCTCGAGGCCGAACGCGGCGACGTGATGGTCGTAAATGCCGCGATCCGGCTTGATCATGCCGATCTCGCCCGAAATGGTCACACCGCGCGGGCGGTTGAGAAAGTCGAAACGCTGCCGGGCTTCTGCAAGCGTGTCTGACGCAAAATTGGTCAGCATGGTGACGTCGTGGCCGCTCTCGATCAGCTTGTCCATGAGCTGGACGCTGTCGTCGTAAGCGTGCGGCACCATCTCGTGCCAGAGGCGGCGGAAGTTGCGGATGTTTTCGGCGTGGTCCGGGTGTTCGGCGATCAGCAACGCCTCGGCCTCTTCCCAGGTGCGGCCGCGGTCCTGCTCGATGTTCCAGTCATGCGTGCAGACATTGTCGAAAAACCACTTTCTCTCCTCGGCATCCGGAATGATACGGCTGAATGGCAGGTTCGGATCGTAGTGGATCAGCACTCTGCCGATGTCGAAAACGATGTGGCGGATTTCGGTCATTCTTGTCCTCGTTCAACGCAGTTCATATGGGGCGACGTGGGCGATTCAATGTGCGCGCTGCTTCTTCGTCGCGCCCGGTATCGCTGCTTCGATTACCTTTTTCATGACGGTGGGCAGTGCTTCGCCGGAAATTTCGTCGGCCAGCGACCAGAAATGACCCGCTGGGGCGGCGACATCGGCCATCGCTTTGAAGATTTCGAGTTCGAGCGCAAAATGGGTGAAGACATGGCCAATCTTCCCGGCTGGCCGCCAGTTGCCGGGGAAGGGCGCCGCCGCCGCTGTGGTGCCGCCGTCGATCCGCGCGGTCCAGCCGGTCGTCGGCACTTCGGTCATGCCGCCGAGCAGGCCCTTATCCCCACGTTTGCGCAAAAGGATGGCGCCATCGCCGCGTACGGCAACGAAAGCGGCCCCGCGCCGCAATGGTTTCTCGCCCTTCGGCAGGCGGACAGGGAAGCGTTCGGCATCGCCGGAAATAATGGCGCTGCAATCCTCACGCAGCGGGCAGAGCCCGCAGCGCGGCCGCCGCGGCGTGCAGATCGTCGCGCCGAGATCCATCATCGCCTGGGCGAAATCGCCCGGTCTGGTCGCTGGAACCATGCGCTCGACATAGGTGCGTATGTCGCTCTTGGCCTCGCTCAGCGGCGTGACGATCGAAAACAGCCGGGAAACCACCCGCTCGACATTGCCGTCGACGACCGCGGCGGGCTGGTCGAAGGCGATCGCGGCGATCGCCGCCGCCGTGTAGGCGCCGATGCCGGGCAGCTCTCTCAAGTCAGCTTGCGTATCCGGAAACCTGCCGCCTTGCCGCGCGACGAGGTCGGCGCAGGCCTTGAGATTGCGCGCGCGGGAATAATAGCCGAGTCCGGCCCAGGCCTTCATGACGTCTTCTGTCGGTGAAGCGGCCAACGCCTCGATATCGGGCCATTTCTCGACAAAGGCCCGGAAATAGGATTTTACGGCTTCGACCGTGGTCTGCTGCAGCATGACTTCGGAAAGCCAGACCCGGTAGGGATCGGGTCGTATGCCGCGTGCCAACTCGCGCGGCGCAATGCGCCACGGCAAGTCGCGGTGATGCCCGTCGTACCAAGCGAGCAGGCGGGACGCGATCTCGCCGCTGTCTCCGGATGCGGCTTTGCCGCTGTCGCAGGATGCGGTCTTGCGGGTCTGGTCGTGCAGTGCCATTGATCGAGGACTGGCCTAACCGATGTATGGTGAAGGTCGTGACTGGAGAACGCACATGGCAGGGAAAAGGCCCTTCGGCAATCCCGTTCCGGTGAGTGATCTCGCAACCCAGATCCTCGATCCGGTGCTGCGCAAGCGAGCCGGCATGTCGATCGGGCTCGTCCAGTCATGGGAGGAGATTGCCGGGCCGCGGCTTGCCAGCCGTTCGCGCCCTGAAAAGATCCAGTGGCCGCGCCGAATGCATGAAGATGATCCGTTCGAGCCGGCGGTGCTGGTCATCGCCTGCGAAGGCATGGCGGCGCTCCATCTGCAGCACGAGACCGGCGAGATCATCAACCGGGTCAACGCTTTCCTCGGCTTCAACGCTATCGGCCGGATCAGAATCGTGCAAAAGCCGGTCACGGTTGACAAAGGCCGGCTTAAACCAAGCATCCGGCCGCTGACCGCGGCCGAGAAGGTGAAGCTGTCGGGCACTGTCGGAATGATCGAGGATGATGGGCTGCGCGCCTCGCTGGAGCGGCTCGGCGCCACCATTCTCGGTCAAAAGAAAACATAATCTCGCGCTTTCGTGATCGCGTAGCCAGGATTTGGCGATTGGAATGGGGACGGCGATGCCTTAATTCGCGCCAACTCTCGCCTTTTCTAGCCTTTGCATTGCAAAATCCAACCATTGTCAGGTGATTCGTATGCCCCGTCTTTTGTCCCGCAGAAACCTCCTGTCGTCACTGGCCGCCATTCCGGCGGTGGCTCTGCTCGCCGCCTGCAGCGACTCGGGCGAGAAAGCCGTGGCGGAGGATGTGAAGCCTGCGGCCCCCGCCGATGCGATGAAGCCGGCCGATCCGGCGAAGCCGGCCGCGGCCAAGGCGCCTGAGGCCCAGGGCACGGTGGACATGGCTGCCTTGCTGAAGCCCGGCGCACTGCCCGACATGCAGCTCGGCAAGGACGACGCGAAGGTCGCCATCGTCGAATATGCCTCGATGACCTGCCCGCACTGCGCGCATTTCCATGAAACCACCCTCCCGGCGCTGAAGACGAAATACATCGATACCGGCAAGGCCCGCCTTATCCTGCGCGAGTTCCCCTTCGATCCCAGCGCCGAGGCCGGTTTCATGCTGGCGCGCTGCTCCAAGGACAATTATTTCCCAATGGTGGACGTTCTGTTCAAGCAGCAGGCGAACTGGGCAGGTGTCGCCAATACCAAGGACGCCCTGCTGCAAATCTCCAAGATGGCCGGTTTTACACAGGAGTCGTTCGAGGCCTGCTTGACGGACCAGAAACTTCTGGACGATGTGAGGTCGGTCCAGAAGCGCGGCGCCGATGAATTCAAGGTCGACTCGACGCCGACCTTCTTTATCAACGGGAAAACCTACAAGGGGGCGCTGTCGATTGAGGAAATCTCGGCCATTATCGACCCTCTGCTTTGACGTTTCGGCAGCGCCGAAGCGGCTGCGCTTCGGCGTGCGCAACTTTTTGTTGCGCCGCGAGTTCTTGTCGCCAAACCGCGGAACACTTTTGCAGAACCCGCTTTTGGGGCGGCGCGAATGAAATTCTCGCGCCTTCGCCTGCTCGGTTTCAAGTCGTTCGTCGAACCCGGTGAGTTCGTCATCGAACGCGGCCTGACTGGCATCGTCGGCCCCAACGGCTGCGGCAAGTCGAACCTTGTCGAGGCGCTGCGCTGGGTGATGGGCGAAAGCTCGTACAAGAACATGCGCGCGTCCGGCATGGACGACGTCATCTTTTCCGGTTCCGGAACGCGTCCGGCCCGCAACACCGCCGAAGTCACGCTTTTCCTCGACAACAGCGACCGTAGCGCGCCCTCGGCCTTCAACGACGCGGACGAGTTGCAGGTTTCGCGTCGCATCGAGCGCGAGGCGGGTTCGCTCTACCGCATCAACGGCAAGGAAGCCCGCGCCAAGGACGTGCAGCTGCTTTTCGCCGACCAGTCGACCGGCGCCCGTTCGCCCTCGATGGTCGGGCAGGGCCGCATCGGCGAGCTGATCCAGGCCAAGCCGCAGGCGCGTCGCGCGCTGCTGGAAGAGGCGGCTGGCATTTCGGGTCTGCACACACGTCGCCACGAGGCGGAACTGCGTCTGAAAGCGGCCGAACAGAATCTGGAACGGCTGGACGATGTCGTCGGCGAGCTGGAAAGCCAGATCGAAAGCCTGAAGCGCCAGGCTCGCCAGGCCTCGCGCTTCAAGAACCTGTCGGCCGATATCCGCAAGGCTGAAGCGACGCTGCTGCATCTGCGCTGGACGCTGGCCAAGACGCAGGAAGGCGAGGCGCGCTCGGCGCTGGCGATCGCCACGGCACTGGTCGGCGACCGCGCCGCCGCCCAGATGGCTGCCGCCAGAGAGCAAGGGATCGGCGCCCATCGGTTGCCGGACCTGCGCGACGCCGAAGCCGCCGCCGCTGCCGCCTTCCAGCGCCTGTCGATCGCCAAGACGCAGATCGAGGAAGAAGCGGGCCGCATCCGCGCCCGCCAACTGGAGCTCGACCGCCGGCTCCAGCAGCTCGACGGCGACATCGTCCGCGAGGAGCGGATGGTCCGCGACAATGCGGATATTCTTGAGCGTCTCGCCGCCGAAGAAACTGCGCTCAACACCGAGAACGCCGGCGCCGCCGATCGCGAGGCCAGCACCCGCGCGGCGGTCGAACAGGCTGCGTCGACGCTTGCCGCCAGTGAAGCCAAACTCGCCGGGCTGACCGCCGAACGGGCGGAGGCCGCCGCTTCCCGCAACCAGATCGAACGAACGCTGCGCGACACCGCGGAGCGCCGCGACCGTTTCGCCCGCCAGCTCGCCGATGTCGACCGGGAATTGTCCGATATCGCCTCCAGGGTCGCCGGCCTGGCCGATCCCGCCGAGAAGCAACTTCTGGTTGAACAGGCGCTGGCGCTGCTCGAGGAAACCGAAGCCGCGGCGATTGCCGCCGAACAGGCTGTCGCCGACGCGCGCGCGGCGGAGAGCGCCGCCCGCCCGCCGGTTCAGGATGCAAAGGCCGAGCTGGCGCGAATCGAAACCGAGGCCCGCACGCTGGCAAAAATCCTGAATGCCGCGAGCGGCGACCTCTTCCCGTCCGTGCTGGAGCAGATCAGCGTCGAGCGCGGCTACGAGACGGCGCTGGGCGCCGCCCTTGGCGAAGATCTCGACGTGCCTCTCGACCGCAGCGCGCCGGTGCATTGGGGCCAAAGCGAGGTTCAGCCCGGCGACGCCGCTCTTCCCGAAGGCATCAAGAACCTTGCCAGCGTCGTCCGCGCGCCGGCGCAACTCGCCCGCCGGTTGGCGCAGATCGGCATCGTCGAGGCCGGCGACGGAAAGCGGTTGCAGGCGCAGCTTGCTCCCGGGCAGCGGCTGGTCAGCCGCGAAGGGGCGCTCTGGCGCTGGGATGGGCTCACCGCCAGCGCCGATGCGCCGACCGCCGCCGCGCAGCGGCTGGCGCAGAAGAACCGGCTGGCCGAACTCGATGCCGAGGCGGTCCACGCGACGCGCATCCTGCGCCAGGCCGAAGAAGCTCTTGCCCATGCCGAGCAGGCGCTTGCCCAGGCGAGCGAGGCCGAGCGCAACGCCCGTCAAGCCGGGCGTGATGCCCAGCATGGGCTGGACGCCGCCCGCAACGCGCTGGCCGAGGCCGAGAAGGCCGGCGGTGAGCTGTCGAGCCGGCGCGCCGCGCTTGACGAGGCGCGCGCGCGCATCGTCGACAGCCATGAAGAGACGGCGGCGGCTTTTGTCGAGGCCGAGATGCTGCTGCAAAGCGCTCCCGATCTCGGTGATCTGCAGTTGCAACTCGATCAGTCGGCCGCCAACGTCGCTCGCGACCGCGCCACCCTTGCCGATGCCCGCGCCGTCCATGAGGGATTGAGGCGGGAAGCCGAAGCGCGCACGCGCCGCCTCGACGCCATCGGCGCGGAACGCCGCAACTGGCTGGAGCGCGCCGAAAATGCCTCGACACAGATCGCCGCACTCGGCGAACGCAAGGCCGAGGCCGAAGCCGAACGCGAAAGGCTGGCCGACGCACCCGACGAGATCGACGCCAAGCGGCGCGCCTTGCTGTCGCAGCTTGCCGAGGCCGAAAGCCTGCGCCAGGCTGCCGGCGACCGGTTGCAGGAAGCGGAAAACAAGCAGTCCGAACTGGACAAGGCCGCGACATCAGCGATCCAGTCGCTGGCCGAGGCGCGCGAAACCCGCGTCCGCGCCGAAGAGCGGCTGACCGCTGCCGATGAAAGACGGCTCGAGGTCGAGGCGCGCATCCAGGAAACACTGAACACGCCGCCGCATCTGGTCATCCGTCACACCGGCCTGGAGGCCGACAGCCCGATGCCGGAGATGACTGAGATCGAGCGTCAGCTCGACCGGCTGAAGGTCGAGCGCGAGCGGCTCGGCGCCGTCAATCTGCGCGCCGAGGAAGAAACGAAGGAACTGTCCGACCGGCTGGAGACCATCGTTTCCGAACGTGAGGACATCATCGAGGCTATCCGCAAGCTGCGGCAGGCGATTCAGAGCCTGAACCGCGAAGGCCGCGAACGCCTGCTGGCTGCCTTCGACGTGGTCAATGGCCATTTCCAGCGGCTGTTTTCGCATCTGTTCGGCGGCGGCACGGCGGAACTGCAACTGATCGAGTCCGACGATCCGCTCGAGGCCGGTCTCGAAATCCTTGCGCGGCCACCTGGCAAGAAACCACAGACGATGACGCTGCTTTCCGGCGGCGAACAGGCGTTGACGGCGATGTCGCTGATTTTTGCCGTGTTCCTGACCAATCCCGCGCCGATCTGCGTGCTCGACGAGGTCGATGCACCGCTCGACGATCACAATGTCGAGCGTTTCTGCAATCTGATGGACGAAATGGCGGCCACCACCGAGACGCGCTTCGTCATCATCACGCACAACCCGATCACCATGGCCCGCATGAACCGGCTGTTCGGGGTCACCATGGCCGAGCAAGGCGTCAGCCAGCTGGTGTCGGTCGACCTGCAGGCGGCCGAGGCCCTGCGCGAGGCGAGCTGACGCGTCGACCGCACAGCTTGTCGGTAGCGCCTATTGGCTATAGCACTGACTGAGACGGTTGTTTCATTCGGATGTAGCGTTTTGACATTGCGCATGATCCTTTCCGCAATCGATCTCGATTCTGCGATCATGTGCCAGCATATGCATGGAGAACCTTGTGCCTGTACTTGTCACCGGAGCCGCGGGATTCATCGGCAGCCATGTTTGCCATCATCTCCTGAGCAGGGGGGAAGCGGTCGTCGGCGTCGACAATATGAACGACTATTACGACCTGGCGCTCAAAAAGGGGCGCCTCGCCCGCTTGCAGCCTCACAAGGATTTTTCATTCCATCAGATCGATATCGCCGAACAGGGCGCTCTTGCCGACGCTTTGGCCGGGCAAGGCATAGTCAGGATCGTCCACCTCGCCGCTCAGGCCGGTGTGCGCCATTCACTCGACAATCCGAGGCTCTATGTCCGTTCCAATGTCGTCGGCCATCTCGAAGTGCTCGAATTCTGTCGCGCGCAGCCCGCATTCGAGCATCTGGTCTATGCCTCTTCGAGCTCGGTCTATGGCGGCAACCGCAAGGTGCCGTTCAGCGAGGCCGATCAGGTCGACAGGCCCGTCTCGCTCTACGCTGCCACCAAGAAGTCTGATGAATTGATGAGCCATACCTACGCCCATCTCTTCGGGGTGCCGCAGACCGGCTTGCGATTTTTCACCGTCTACGGTCCTTGGGGCCGGCCCGACATGGCCTATTGGATCTTCACCAAGGCGATGCTCGAAGGCAAGCCGATCCGGGTGTTCAACAATGGCGAGATGTGGCGGGATTTCACTTATGTCGACGACGTGGTGAGAGCTGTCGTTGCCGTGCTCGACAAGCCGCCATCGGCTGAAGTTCCGCCGAGCAGGCTTTACAATGTCGGCAACAACCGGCCGGTGCGGCTAGGCGATTTCATTGACACTCTGGAAAAACTGCTCGGTGTAAAAGCGATCCGCCACAGCGAGCCGATGCAAAGCAGCGATGTCGAGCGGACCTATGCCGACATGACGGCACTGGAGCGCGATTTCGGCTTCAAGCCGAGCGTTGCGACAGAAGACGGGCTGAAGAAATTCGTCGACTGGTACCGGTCCGAATGGGCTAAGAGACCGCCGACAACGTGACTGCGGCCTGCGGGTCGTCGCCTGCGGTTCTCCGCGTTTGCGGCCCAAGGCCGCAGCTTCGCTCCAGTCGCCGCTCGATCATCGCCTCAGCCCGCTCATGAACGTTTTTACTCGGGCAGGGTCGACCTGGTTCCACCAGACGCCGTCATGCTTCAGCGCGCTGGCGATGATGACGCCGTCGACGATGGCAAGGATATCGTTGGCATTGTCGGGCGTCACGCCGCTGCCGACCAGCGTCGGCAGGCCGGCGGCCTCTTTGATCATGCTGATATAGCTCAGATCCGCAGCGTGCCCGGTGCGTTGACCGGTCGCAATGATGGCGTCGGCGTCGAAGAAGACCAGATCCTTGACCAGTTCGTCCAGCGGGCGGTCGGCAACGATCGCGTGCGCGCCGTGCTTGACATGAGCATCGGCGAAAACGCGGATGCCGTTGGCGCGCAGCCTGGCGCGATAGCGGGCCGCGCGACCCGACTCCCCCTCGACAAAACCCTCATTGGCGACATAGGCATTCGCCCATTGATTGACGCGGATAAAGCCGGCGCCGGAGGCGCTGGCGATCGCAAGGGCAGGGATCGCGGCGTTAGCGAGCACATTGATGCCGACCGGCTTGCCGAACTCGCGGCGGATACGGTCGGAAATAACAGCCATATAGGCCGCTGTCTCCGGTCCGATATCGTCAGGTTTGGCAAACGGGATGTCGCCATGATTCTCGACGATCACGCCGTCGCATCCGCCATCGAGATAGGATCTCGCATCGTCCAGACCGCGCTGATAGATCGCCTCGACCGCCTCGCCGTCAAAGCGCGGCGCGCCGGGAAGCGGCGCAAGATGAACGACGCCGATCACCACCTTGGTGCGGCCGAAAAGTTCTACGAGCGCGTCGCCGCCTGATTGACCGAGCTGGGTCATGAGAACTCCGTTTGATCGATGAGCGCCGCCATTTCAGACGCGGAAGGACAGGATATCAGTGTGCCGAGCCGTGTCACCGCAATTGCCGCGGCCGCGAGCGCGAACTTCAGCGCTGGGGCAACCGACATGCCCTTGGCAAACCCGCCGGCCAGACAGCCGCAAAACACATCGCCGGCGCCGCTGGTATCGAGCGCCTCGACCTGTGGTGCCGGCAAACGAAACGATCCTCCCCGGTCCGGGCCAAGGGCGAGACAGCCTTCCGCACCAAGGGTGATCACGACTGTCCCGGCGCCTTTGGCCGCCAGCGCGTCGGCGGCGGCTGACATGTCATCCTGGCCGGTCAGCGCTTTCGCCTCGGATTGATTCACCACCAACAGCTGCGCCAGGCCGAAATCAGGCAGAGCCGCCGCATCGATAGGGCTGGCATTCAGGACGGTGCGCGCGCCATTTTCCTGTGCTGCCCGCAGGCAGGCGTCTATCGCGGCGCCTCGCAAATTTCCTTGGCAGACAACGATGTCGCCAGAAGCGATCCGGCGCGCAAGTGCGGTCTGCGCGATCGGATCGAACGCCTCGCTGCAGGCGACGCCGCTGACGATGAAGTTCTCGCCGCCGGCCTCAATGACGATGGTCGAGCGGTCGCTTGGCAGGTCGAATTCAATCGCCTCGAGGTCAGACAACTCGCTGTCGAGGCGGCTCCTGATCCATGCGCCTGCGCGGTCCTTGCCGAGCGCCGTCCAGAACGTTACCGCAGCACCCGTGCGCGCGGCCGCAACAGCCTGGTTTGCTCCCTTGCCGCCGAGGCCGTCGGCGTAGTTGCTGGCGTTCAAAGTCTCGCCGGCGGCAGGGAAGCGGCCGACGCGAAAAATCGTGTCGACGCAGGCATTGCCGACGACATGGACATGCATAGCTCAGCTCTCACCGGTCGCCCAGCTCAGCATCTGCTCGAACAGGGTTTTGTAGCCTTTCCAGGCGATGAACTCCGGTGGCAGCCAATGCGGCCCGACATCGGATGTCCAGGCCACAGTGCGGCCCTTGCCGTAGTGGCCGGTGACGAGCAGCGGCAGCGAGCCATAATCCGACGACACGGTTGCCAGCACTTCCGCCCCGTCTTTCGGCGTCACTTCGTTGAAGCCGAGCAGGATTGGCCAATCCGAACCGAGACCCCTGAGGATCGGATGGTCCGAGGAGCCTTTCAGGACAGGCGAAAACCCTTCCGGCACCTCGACACGGTCGTCGAACGCGAGGCAGCTCACCGGCAGCACCTCTTCGACCGGCGTCTTGCGATAGCGCGCGCCGCCATTGATGCCCTGAAAGCTGTAGTAGCCGCCGAACATCAAAAGCCCGCCACCGTCGCGCACATAATCGCGCAGCAGCCGCAGGCGGTTCGGCGTCGGCTTGGAGTGAACCCAGGTGTCGGGATGCAGAAGCAGCGTGTTGGCGCCGATGTCGGAGAGCACCACCGCGTCATAGGCCAAAAGCGCCTCCATTGTTTGCGGAAAGCTGCGCTGCGCCTCATGTGCCGGCATGAAGGTCACGTCGAAGTCGGTCGCCTTCAGCGCCGTCAGCAATTCGTCGGCGCCGGTGTGGTAGGTGACCGTGGGAAACTGGTCGAAGCCCTTGATATGGGTCGCGGTCGACACCCAGGATTCACCGGCAAGCAGGATTTTTTTCTTGGACATTTGAACTCCGTCGTAAGTCTCAGCCGCAAAAGTCTCAGCCGCGAGCCTGGGCTTAATTCTGCCGCGAGAACACGGCTTTCGGATTGGCGATCAGCATGCGGTCGATGGCTGGCTGCTCGACGCCATGCCGTTTCAGGCGCGGTATGAAATGCTTGAGGATGTAGCCGTAGCCGAAACCGCCGAAGCGGGTCAGCATGATCTTGAGGAACACATCCTGCGACAAGAGCAGGCGGTCGCCGAAGCCGGCCTCGACAAGTGCCGCGATTGCTCGCGCGTTCTCTTCGTCGGAGGGCGATTGCGCGTCCTGATCGGCATAATAATAGTCCATGCCGATCATGTCGTATTCCAGGAACGCGCCGCGCCGGGCGAGGCTTGTCTGGTAGTCGAGATCATTGTGGCTGGGGTTCATGTGACAGAGCACAGTGTGGCGAAGATCGGCGCCCTCTTCCTCCACCACATCGAGCACCTCATGCGCCAGCCGCTCCCAGCCGGGCAAATGGATCGACAGCGGCACGCCGGTGATGCGCGAGGCCCGCGCCGAAGCTCGCAGCGACTTTCGTTCCTCTGACGTAAAATCCTTGCTGACGCCAATCTCGCCGATCAGGCCGGCCAGGATCGGCGGCTGCGTCTCGCCGCCGCCGACGTCGTTGACGATGAACTCGGTCACTGCGTCGACATCCATCGCTTTCAGCCATTCGGGATGGGTGTGTTCCAGATAAAAGCCGGTGCCCATGACGATCTTCAGGCCGGACATGCGGCTGATGCGGGCGAGCTTTTCCGGCTCGCGGCCGATGCCGATATTGGTCGCGTCGACGACGGTATGGCCGCCCAGCGCGCGATAGCGTTGCAGCTCAGACAGCGCCAGGTCACTGTCGTCGAGCGAAACATTGTCGCGGTTGACGTAAGGGTTCATGCGCAATTCGCCGATGATCCCGATGTTCACCGGCTGCTCGGCGAGCGCCATGTCGTCGGGATGACAGGGACATTTCCAGCTGCGCGCGCCGTCGAGCAAGATGTGCTCGTGCATCAGCGTAATGCCCATTTCTTCGACCGGAACCGGGCCGAGCACGGTCATCACATGGCCGGTTTCGACTCCGATCGCCAGCCGCTGCGTGGGAGCCGCGTCATCGAAGAGATCACTCATGGAAGAGATCACTCATGGGCTCAACGGCTCCGCACGGCGCCGCGGAACAGGCGGAAGTTGAGCCAGATGGCGATCAGGATGATTGTTCCGGTCACGATCGGCGTCAGGAATGGCGACAGATGCGCCAGGATCAGACCATTGCCGATGACGGCCACGGTAAGCGCGCCGAGCACCGTGCCGACGATCGTTCCGCGGCCGCCGAACAGGCTGGTGCCGCCAAGCACGACGGCAGCGATCACTTCGAGCTCAAAACCTTGCCCGGCATTCGACGATCCGGATCCGAGCCGGGCCGCAATGATGATCCCCGCAAGTGCTGCGGCGGCGGCGGAAATGACGTAGACGAAAAGCGTCGTCAGCCGCGTGTTGACGCCGGCGCGCCTGACCGCTTCGGCGTTGGCGCCGATGCCGGTCACGTAGCGGCCGAATGGCGTCTCGTTGAAGGCGATGTAGGCGATCGCGAGGATCGCCAGCGCGATCAGCGCCGGCGCCGGCACGCCAACCAACCAGGCGCGGCCCAGCACCGTGAAGGGGCTTCCCGGCTCGATGGGGATCGAGTAGCCGCCGGTGATCAGCAGCGCCACGCCACGGATCACCGAAAGCCCGGCAAGCGTGACGATGAAGGCCGGGATGCCCTCATAAGCGACGAAATAGCCCTGCACCGCGCCAAGCAGGGAGCCCAGCGCAAGCATGGCGAGGATGACCACCGGCCATGGCAAACCCAGTTGCAGCAGCGTCGCCGACAGCGTCGCCACCAGCGCCAGCACCGAGCCGACCGAAAGGTCGATGCCGCCGGTGGTGATGACGAAGGTCATCGCTGCGGCGACGATCAGCAATGGTGCCGACTGCCGCAGGATGTTCAGTAGATTGGGGGACGTCAGAAAGGCGTCCGTCGCCACCGAAAAGATGACGCTAACGATAAGAAAGAACAGCGCGATCGACACGACACTGCCATTGGCAAGCACCGCATCTCGCCACGTGCCTGCGCGGACCCTTTGAGACTGGGCGGAGTGGGTCGAAGTCACTTCGCTCATGCTGGCGCTCCATCGCGATAGGCGCTGGTGGCCGAACGAGCGTTGAACTTGCGGCCCACGATCAGGTTGACGACATCTTCGATATTGGTTTCGCCGATCAGCCGCTCGGCGACGTTGCGTCCTTCGTACATGACCTGGATGCGGTCGCATACGAGGAACAGATCCTGAAGGCGGTGGGTGATCAGGATGACACTGACGCCGCGGGCGCTGACGGTGCGGATCAGATCCAGCACCGCCTCGACCTCGGCGACGGCAAGCGCTGCCGTCGGCTCATCCATGATCAGCACGGACGGCTCGAACGAAGCGGCGCGGCCGATCGCGATCGACTGTCGCTGTCCGCCGGACAGGTTTTCGACCTTGAGCCACGTATCGGCGATGACGATGCCGAGACGGTCGAGCATCTGGCGCGTTTGCTCGTGCATGCGCTTCTTGTCGAGAAAGGAAATGCCGGCGATGCGGCGGCGCGGCTCGCGGCCGAGAAAGAGATTGCCGGCGACATCGACCGTGTCGCAGAGCGACAGATCCTGATAGACCATCTCGACGCGCGCTGCACGCGCGTCCGCCGGCGAGTTGAAGGTCACCGGCGTTCCATCGATCTCGATCGTGCCGGCATCGGGAACCACGGCTCCCGACAGCACCTTGCTCAACGTCGACTTCCCCGCGCCATTGTCGCCGACAAGCCCGAGAACCTCGCCCGGCCTCAGCACCAGCGACACGTCATCGAGCGTCTGAATGGCGTTGTAGCGCTTTGAGATGCCGCTCATCCGCACCCGATAGGTCTCGCCACTGCTCATCTTCGATCCACGGGCTTTGCGAAGCGTCCGCGGCGTAGCCTCAGGCGGCGCCGCGGGCCGGTCATCGACGCAGTTTACTGGAACATAGCGCGATATTTGTCGACGTTGTCCTTGGTCACGATCGTCACCGGAATATTGATGATCGGCTCGACCGTTTCGCCCTTCTTGAGCTTGACCAATGCTTCGACGGCGGCCTTGCCTTCGCCGGCCGGGTCCTGCTGGACGACCGCCACCACCCAACCATCGTCAATGCCCTGGATGACCTGCTTGGTCAGGTCCCAGCCGAACACCTTGACGTCGCCGGTGCGGCCTTGGCTGGTCACGGCCGAAACAGCCCCGAGCAGAGCCGGCTCGCCGGTCGCGTATAGCGTCGTCATGTCCGGATTGGCGGTCATCAAATTCTCCGAAGCGCTCATCGCGGTCTCCTGGACATTCTGGCCGTCGACCGTGTCGAGGAAGGTGATATCAAGGCCGCTGTCGGTGACCGCCTTCCTGAAGCCGTCGAGCCGCTGGTTCTGGATGAACGAATTGAGCGCGCCGACAATGCCGATCTTGGCGGTGCCGCCCATCTCCGACTTGACATAGTCGGCGTAGAATTTGCCGATATCCTCGCCGGCCTTGGCGTTGTCGACGCCAATGAACGCAACGTTGTCGCCGTCGGGGATCTGCGCGTCGATGGCGATCACCGGGATGCCGGCCGCCTTCGCGGCGGTGATTGCAGGCTTGACGCCATTGACGTCGATGGCGACCAGAATGATGCCGTCGACTTTTTGCGTGATGTAGTTCTCGATCGCGTCATTTTGCGCGCTCGGCACGTTGTTGGCATTGAAGATGACCAGCTTGGCGCCGGCGGCGTCGGCCGCCTTCTGCGCGCCCTCGTTGATCTGGTTGAAGAACAGGGCCTGCTGGTTGATGTTGACGAGAGCGAACGTGTCGGCGAACGCCGATCCCATTGCTGTCGAGCAAATGGCGATGACGGCGGCGCAACGGAAGAGAAGTTTGAACGGACGCATTTACGGTTCCCCTTGCTTGCGGGCCAAACCTGTCAGGCTGGCCCATTGGTGCTACAGGCACGAGCAAACATTCAAGAGACTTGAATACTTGTCAACGTCTTTGAATCTCTGAACACCGTCAGAAGGTCGCCGGCGTGTTGACCCAAAAAATGCTGGCTCTCTCCTTGCCGATGTTGCGGTAATGGTGCGGCAGCTCCGACCTGAATACGAACGCATCGCCGGTGGCGAGATCATGGCTCTTGCCATCGACGATCAGCTTGATCCGGCCGGCGAGCACGTAGCCGACTTCCTCGCCGACATGCTGGATGGGACCTTCGCTCTCGCCGTCCGCCTCGATATGATGGATGTTGCACTGCAACAGGTGTCCGGGCGAATATGGAATGATGCGTTCGAGCGAGATGCCCTCGCCGCGCCTCAGCGCGTCGAGCGAGATCAACGGCCGCGCGCCTGCGCGGAACACGATCGCCTCGTCGTCGTCGACCTGTTCGAACATCCAGCCGATGTTGGTCTCCAAAACTTCGACCAGGCGGTGAAGCATGGGCAGGGATGGTGAAGCCTTGCCGTTCTCGATCTTGGACAAAAGGCTTTCAGAGCAGTTCGCAGCTGTCGCCAGCGTCTTCAGCGTCATGCCCCGCGTCTGGCGGGCGAGGCGCAACCGCGTTCCAAGCCGCGCGGCATTTACGGTGGCGTCCATTTCGGACTCCGGCCGTCGCCGATCGATTTTGTTCATCCGTTCGCCAACCATTCAACAGTCATGGGACACCATGGTGACAACTGTCGCGCGAGCAAAAGACAGCCGCGACCGATTTGCAAGTGGTGATCTGTCAATTTCGACCTGGCCGGGCCTCGACCGGTTTTTGATAGCACCGATAAAGCAACCCAGTGTCAAACACTCGCCGTCCACAGCGAAATCGGCCGTCCCTCGATCGCACCTGGCGCCGACTGGAACAAAAAGCGTTCCTGCGTTGTTCTCCATCCCGATGTTCGCAGGCGCTGGTTTATACGCCGGCCAGAGGCAATCCTTGCGGCAGGCGCTCGGCGGAAACTCAATGCAGGCAAGGGGTGCAAGAGCGTTTTGCGCGGACGAAATTCGCGCGGTTCGAATTCTCGTGATCTGAACTTGACGAGGCAACAGACGGTAGCGTAGCAGTTCGCTAAAAAGAACGGCTTGCTTGATTTCAGTGGAGGCCTTACTTCGGGCGCTTCGGTTCGGATTCTCTCGGGCCTTTCGCGGAGATGATCGGCCGACTTGACCGGCTCGATCCGGCCGGAAGGGCCCGGGTTCTGGTTGCCATCATGAATGGCGAGATCCCTGTTGACTTGGATTCAAGGGAACTCGTCGCGATCGCATAATTGACTTTCGATTATGCGATGTGAACTGCTGCAAAGTCGGCTCTCGGGTTTCACCCTGGAGTGCGGTAGCCGTTGGGGCAGAGAAATAATTGGATAGTAATATGGGTCAATATCGCACGTTTGGGTGGAAAATGCCGGGAGCAGGTGAGAAACCGGCGATATTTTGTGCTATCGATCGGCAACCGTTTCGCTCCGTTAGTACCGTGAGTGACGCCGGTAGAATCGCCATTCCTAATCCGGCGACGGACGATCGTTTCTGATGAAAGTGCTGGTCACGGGCAATGCTGGCTTTATCGGGTTCCACATTGCTAAAGCATTGCTAGAGCGCGGCGACGAAGTCGTTGGATTCGACGTCGTCAACGACTACTATGATCCCAAGCTGAAAGAGGCGCGACTTCGTCTCCTAGAGGAAACGAACAGACGCACCAATTCCGGCTATCACTTCATCCGAGCCAATCTCGCCGATCGCGCTGCTGTCGAAACATGCTTTGCCGATCACAAATTCGATCGCGTAGTCCATCTCGCTGCGCAGGCCGGCGTTCGTTACAGCGTCGAAAATCCGCATGCCTACGTCGAGAGCAACATAGTCGCGTTCACTAACATACTGGAGGCCTGCCGCCACGCCGACATCGCACATTTGACCTATGCCAGCACGTCGAGCGTCTATGGCGCTAACACCTATATGCCGTTTTCAGAGCATCGGCCCGCTGATCATCCGCTGCAATTCTACGCTGCCACCAAGCGTGCCAACGAGCTGATGGCGCATAGCTACAGCCATCTGTTCAGACTGCCGACAACGGGCCTGCGCTTCTTCACCGTCTACGGTCCGTGGGGCCGGCCCGATATGGCATTGTTCCTGTTCACGAGAAACATACTCGCCGGAGAGCCGATCAAGCTCTTCAACAACGGCAACCATACGCGCGACTTCACCTATGTCGAGGACATCGCCCAAGGCGTGATCCGGGCGAGCGACCAGCCGACAGCGCCAAACGCCGGCTGGGACTCAGGCGACCCGGACCCCGCGACGAGCAACGCGCCCTGGCGCATTTTCAACATCGGCAACAACAACCCTGTGAAACTGACCGAATATGTCGAGGCGCTGGAAGAGGAACTGGGCCGGAAGGCGATCGTGGAACTGCTGCCGCTACAGCCGGGCGACGTGCCGGACACCTTCGCAGACACCTTGGCCTTGCAGGCCGCCGTCGGCTATAAGCCGGTGACGCCTGTGCGGGACGGTGTGGCGGCATTTGTAGCTTGGTTTCGCACTTATAATAACTTGAGATGAGACGCTTACCGTCTAATAGTTGTGGTATCCGCTCTCGGAATTCACCCTGGAGTGCGGTAGCCGTCGGTTGTTAAGACTTGCGTCTCTGCGAGATCGTTTCATCGGCGCTGATTGGGAGTCATTGCATGCGAATAACAATGATTGGTGCCGGCTATGTTGGGCTTGTCTCGGGCGCCTGTTTCGCCGACTTTGGCCATCAGGTCTGCTGCATTGATCGCGATCCAGAAAAACTTGCCATGCTCAAGGGCGGCAAGATACCAATCTATGAGCCAGGGCTCGACGAACTCGTTGCGACCAACACCTTGCAAGGTCGCTTGCGATTCGACGACGATCTGGCGGACGCGGTTTCTCAATCGGATGTCGTCTTCATCGCCGTGGGCACGCCGTCGCGACGTGGCGACGGTTTTGCCGATCTATCCTTTGTTTATGACGCGGCGGCCGAAGTAGGCCGGGCGCTGAAGGGATTTACGGTCGTTGTGACGAAATCGACCGTGCCTGTCGGTACTGGTGACGAGGTCGAGCGAATTATCCGTGAGCAGAATCCAACGGCCGATTTTGCGGTGGTCTCCAATCCGGAATTTCTTCGCGAGGGATCGGCGATCGACGATTTCAAGCGGCCTGATCGCATCGTTGTCGGGACCGACTCCACAGGGGCCAAGGCAGTGATGGGCGAGGTCTACCGTCCGCTCTCGCTGAATGCCGCGCCGATTTTCTATACGAGCCGACGTACGGCGGAACTTACCAAATATGCAGGGAACGCATTCCTGGCGATGAAGATCACCTTCATCAACGAAATTGCCGATCTCTGCGAGCGGTTGGGAGCCGATGTGCAGGACGTCGCGCGGGGCATCGGCATGGACAATCGCATCGGCGCAAAGTTTCTTCACGCCGGGCCGGGCTACGGCGGCTCCTGTTTCCCGAAAGATACGCTGGCGCTGGTCAAGACCGCGCAGGACGCGGCAAGTCCCATCCGGCTTATTGAAACGACGGTCTCGATAAACGACCAGCGTAAACGGGCAATGGCGCGCAAAGTGGTCGATGCCTGCGGGGGCTCGGTTCGCGGCAAGACCATTGGTGTCCTCGGCCTTACGTTCAAGCCAAACACCGACGATATGCGCGACGCCCCCTCATTAGCCATCATTCAGGCGCTCAAGGATGCGGGCGCTTCGATCAAGGCGTATGATCCGGTCGGCATGGAGCAGGCGCGCAAGTTGATCGAGGGCATTGAATTCGGGGACAGCGCCTACGCGGTAGCCGACGGCTCCCATGCGATAGTGATCGTCACCGAGTGGAATGCCTTTCGGTCATTGGATCTCAAGCGGCTCCGTGCGCTCATGGCGATGCCAGTGATGGTTGACCTTCGAAACGTCTACCGGGGTGAGGATGTCATGAAGGAAGGCATAGCCTATTCAAGCGTTGGCCGAGAGCGGCATCTTGTTAAGTGAGCGTCAGGTTTTCGTGGGACCCGGTTCGCGAGTGGCAATTTGAACACCACCACCATCCAACTGCCCAACGAGCGGATCGTCAGTTTTGTTATGAGTGGCGGTATTGGCTCACGACTATGGCCGCTGTCGCGCGAGGACAATCCCAAGCAGTTCCATGATTTTTCCGGCGATGGCTCGATGCTGGTCAAGACTCTGCACCGGCTGACGGCGCGGCCGGATGGCGAAACACCGGTCTTCCTGATTGCCTCGGAGCGGCACGCCGACCGCGTTCACGCCGATCTCGCCGGGATCGACCTTTCCGGCGGCGGTCCCTTGTTCGAGCCGACCGGACGCAACACCGCCGCCGCCGTCGCCTTGGCGACGCTGCGCACCCTCTCCGAATTTGGCGACAGCCTGGTGCTGGTTGTGCCATCCGATCATGAGATCACGACCGCACGGCAATTCTGGCAGAGCGTGGAAAATGGCGCCGGCGCGGCGCGTGCGGGCCGGCTGGTGGTATTCGGCATCAAGCCCGGCCACCCCGAAACCGGTTACGGCTATATCGAGATCGCCGGCGAGAAGGATGGCATCTGCGATGTCTCGCGTTTCGTCGAAAAACCGGACCTCGCGACCGCGCAGAACTACCTGGCGGCCGGCAACTTCTACTGGAACACCGGCATCTTCCTGTTTCGCGCCAGCGCCATGCGCGACGCCTTCACGGCTTTTGCGCCTGACATCTGGAACGCCACTGAAATTGCCTACCAGGCGGCGACATCGGATCTTTCCGGCCTCTATATGCCTCTGGAGCTTTACGCCGCGATTCCCTCGACGTCGATCGACTATGCCATCATGGAGCGCGCCAGCGACATCGCCATGGTGCCGGCCGGCTTCCGCTGGAACGATCTCGGCTCCTGGCAATCACTGCTCGATGTCGGTCCCTCCGACAATGACGGCAATGTCATCGTTGGCGATGTCGTCGCCATCGACTGCGAGAACTCCTACATCCGCAGCGACAGTCGCCTGCTCTCTGCCATCGGCTTGAAGGATGTTGCCATCGTCTCGACCGCCGATGCCACCTTCGTCGCCCCGGTCAGCCGCAGCCAGAACGTCAAGAAGATCGTCGAGCAGCTCGAAAAGAGCGGCCGACTGGAAACCAGGTTCACGCCCGCCGGTGATCGTGTGATCGAAAGCGGCGCCTGGCGGCGCCGTGTACATCACTGGCTGTTCGAAGAGACGGTGCCGCTGTGGTCGACAGTTGGGGTCGATGAGCGCCATGGCGGTTTTCACGAGGCGCTCGGCTTTGACGCCACACCGCTCAAGAAGCCCAAGCGCATGCGCACCATGGCCAGGCAAGTCTACGCCTTCGCTGTCGCCAGGGCGCGCGGCTGGGACGGGCCTGCTGACCGGCTGATCGGCCACGGCCTAGAATTCATGGCCAGGAACGGCCGCACCGACAATGGCGGCTGGGTGCGCACGCTCAATGTCGACGGCACCGTCGCCGACGCAGCCGAGGATGCCTACGATCATGCCTGCGTGCTGCTGGCGCTGGCGCATGCCCATATGGTCGGCAATCCTGATGCATTGCGGCTTGCCGAAGAAACGTTTGCGTTTCTCGATGCGCATCTCGAGGATCACCGCATGACCGGCTTTCTCGAAACGTCGATCGGCGTGGGCGAACGCCGTTCCAACCCGCACATGCATCTGCTCGAGGCTTTTCTGGCCTGGCATCAGGCGACCGGCGAGCTCGCCTATCTTCGCCGCGCCGCCCGCATCGTCGATCTGTTTCGCAGCCATTTCTTCGATCCGGAAAGCTGGACGCTGGGCGAATATTTCGATGCCGAGTGGAGGCCGGCGGAGGGCGAGAAAGGTGCCTGGACGGAACCCGGTCACCATTTCGAATGGGCCTCGCTGCTGGTCGACTTCGCCGGGCGCAGCGGCCAGAGTGACCTGACCGGCTTTGCCAGAAAGCTCTATGCCTCGGCCATTGCCAGCGGCCTCAATCGCGCCACCGGCCTCGCCTATAGCGCCGTCTCGCGGCAAGGCCTGCCGCTCGATCGTGTCTCGCGCAGTTGGCCGCAGGCCGAAGCAATCAAGGCGGCGATTGCACTGGACGGTTCGGGCGGCCCCGACCTCAAGCCCGAGATCGAAGCGCGTGTCGGCCGCCTGTTCCGTTGGCACATCAATCCGGCACCGCTCGGCCTGTGGATAGACCGGATCGATGAGCGTGGCCGCTCGCTGGCGACCGATGTACCGGCAAGCATCTTTTATCATCTGGTTTGCGCGCTGACCCAGTATCTCGACAGCACCGTCGCTGAATCTCAATAGATCAGTTGACGGAATTTCTTCGATTGAAATGGATGCCAGGCGACGGTGAGTCTTCCGCGCGTCGCCGCCAGAGGTGATAGAGGCACGCGCTTGGCCGCAGCAGGAGTGAGGATTTTTGTCGCTCAAGAAACTAAGCTTGCTGGCGCTCCTTGCCCTGGCGTTTGCGGTTGGCTTCTTTGCCATCATCGTGGAAAAAGGGACGCCTCGTCGTCCCCCGCCGCCAAAGCCGCAAGCGGCGATCGAGCCGTTTGATGGCAAGCTATTCATCCAGGCGGTCGATGATCTTCGCGTCGGCAACCGCAAAATTGTGCTATGCGGCGTGGCGTTTACCAAGCCCCAATCCCTGCGTGCCATCGTAACGGACGCGGCGCGCCGGGACTACCAGGGGCTCGCCCTGACTTGCAAGCCGGTCGGCATGGGGACGCCTTGCGACGGCAATGTCGCCTCAAAGTTTGGTGGTGCCATCGTTGTGCAATGCCTCACGTCCGATGGCGCGGATTTGGCCGCCAAACTTGCCGAGAATGGCATCTTGTGCGGACAGCCCGCGCAGGCAGGTTCGGCCTACAAATCTTGCCTATAGGCTCGCTACTCATGGGGATGAACCTACGGCCTTGGCGACAATTCGGCCCGCAACGTCGACTTTCTTGCCGAACTGGTCGCCACCGCCAATTGGCCGGTATCTGCTCCACAACGCTTTGCTAACGATACCGTCACACTATGGTCAAGTCGACGGATTAAGGACCACAACAGCCAGCGATTCGTCGCGAGCCAGTGTAACCAAGCGGCTACACATCGGCGCAATCGTTCGATACCGCTGGTTGGGTGGCTAAAAAAATAATGCGGCTTGATAGCTTTTCAGGCATAGCTGAAATTAATGGACAAATAGCAAAAATTTTTCGACGAACCGACTTGATCCCCGCGACATAGCTGCTCGAATGGTATCGTTGCGCTGTCGTAACCCTTGACATCAACCATGCCGAAGACCGCCGAGAGCGAGACACGTGATTAGCCCGAAAAAAACAACTGTTAAGGCAGCGTTGCAACGGCCCTCAACTGGCGCCGCAGCGCGCTGGTATGCCGCCAGCGTTTTTCCGGGAAAGGAAGACGTCGCCGAACGGCATCTCCGGTTACAGGGGTTTCACCCGTTTGTACCTCGCTACGAGAAGACCATTCGTCATGCCCGGCGCGTCGAGACGCGACCGGCAGCCTATTTTCCAGGTTACATGTTCATCGCCCTCGATGTCGCGCTGCAGCGGTGGCGCTCGATCAACGGAACGTTCGGCGTGCGCTCCCTCATCATGCAGGGCGAGCGGCCATTGCCGGTCCCCTCGGGACTGGTGGAGCGGTTCATTGCCCTGACCGGCAAGGGCGGCTTGCTTGATTTCACTGAAAGCCTTGCTGCGGTCGCTTCGGTTCCGACTCTTTCGGGTCCTTTCGCGGAGATGATCGGTCATCTTGACCGGCTCGACCCGGCTGGAAGGGCCCGGGTTCTGGTTGCCATTATGAACGGCGAGATCCCTGTGGACCTGGATGCAAGGGATCTGGTCGCAATCGCACAATAGGAAAGCGCTGGCGCTCGATTATGCGGTGTAAGCTGTTGCAAAGTCGGCTCTCGGATTTCACCCGGGAGTGCGGTAGCCGTTGTCGTGACAAAACATGCTCTTGCTGATTGGTCAAGCCATGGCGATACGGAGCGTTGCCCCACACAAGCGGGTTTATCCGGTTTTTCGCGGTTTGGGTGCTCTTAGCTGGGAAAAGGTAGGAATTGCCGGGAATTGGCGGTAGGAATGGGAATTGTCGTTCCATACCAGCCCGCTCGATGAGCAGATTACTGACAGTAGATTGTAGCAGCATATGCCCCAGACGTTAGGATATCATGCTGCAGATAATATTCCACGCCGCTGCGCCAGTTGTTAAGGATGCTTGCCACTAGTAGTGCGGCTACAAGATATTCCCCTAAATTCGTAAGGCAGTATTGAGTGTTTAATTTATTTGATCTGAGATCGCAGCAGAACCTGGCCGGAAGAAATGGACAAGTTTGACTATTTAGTGATTGGCTCCGGTTTTGGTTCCTTGTTCTTCCTCAAGCGCCTGTTGATCTTGCAGCCTGGCGCTCGCGTGGCGGTGGTCGAATGGGGAGGGGGGTACGATCACGAATGGCAACTCGAAAACATGCGCAATTCGCCGCTTGCCGTATTAGATGCGCACGCACAGCCTGAGGACCAGAAGCCTTGGAACTATACGATTGGCCTTGGCGGCGGGACGAACTGCTGGTGGGGGCAGTCCATGCGACTATTGCCATCCGATTTCCAGATGAGATCGAAATATGGAGTTATGACCGACTGGCCCTTTACATATAATGATCTTGAGCCCTTCTATATGGAAGCGGAAAAGATCATGCAGATATCGGGATCCGACGCAATGTCCCGAGTTTCGCCTCGCTCCGGTCCCTTTCCGCTTCCGCATCATCGGCAGAACGACGTCGATGTGCGTATGATTGCGGCCAGTCCCGATTTCCATTTTCCAATTGCAACAGCCCGTGCACCCAAGTCGACAGAGACCCGCAATGCCTGCTGTGCCTCTGCTCGCTGCCACCTGTGCCCGGTGGATGCGAAGTTCACGGCATTTAACGGTATGAAGGAGGTGCTCGAAAGCAAATCTATAGCCTATTTCCTGAATTCCGAAGTCCGGCGTATCGTTCACGAGAAAGGAAGAGCGGTAGGCGTAGTCTACCGTCGTGACGAGCGGGAATATCACTTAAACGGCGATGTAATTGTTCTCGGGGCAAACGCCATTCATAGTCCCGCCATTTTGCTTCGCTCAGGCCTTGATCACCCGACAACCGGCATTGGGTTGTGCGAGCAACTCGGTGCCGAGTTTGAGGTATTGCTTGACGGTGTGGATAGTTTCGGGGGGGGCACAGCCACGACCAGCCTGAACTATTCACTGTATGATGGGCACCATCGGACGATCGAGGGTGCGGCTTTACTGTTCTTCGAAAACCGCCTGAAGTATGGACTGCGACCTGAATTTGGTCGATGGCGCCAATATCTACCTCTCGTGGTCAACGTCGAGGATGCTCCTCAGGCAACTAATCGTGTAACGCTGACGGACGAGGGCAAGGCGCTGGTCAATCATCCGGCGGTGTCTGACTACGCGATTGCCGGCCTGCGACGAGCCGAAAAAGAGCTGCCCAATGTGCTTTCTCCGCTACCTGTGGAGCGCATAATCCCTCGCGGTCTTCGCCCAACAGAATCGCATATTCAATGTACGCTGCGGTCCGGATCGGATCCTGAAAATTCGGTCGTCGACGGTCGTTCGATCCACCATGCGGTGCGGAATCTCATAATTGTGGGTAGTTCGACGTTTACGACGTGCCCCCCAGCCAATCCCAGCCTCACGGTTGCAGCAATGGCGCTGAGGGCGGCTGAATTGTGGGTGGAGAAACACGTATGATGAGCAGGCGATCAGTAATTTTCGGTGGGATGGGGCTTGCCAGCATAGCCGGAGTAGGTTGGTTTGCCGCCAAGCCAATGGAAACTTGGATCAGCGGGGTTGTTGCTGATCATTTGGCCAAGGGAAACGTGGTGGGGTTAAAGCTGGACGAATTCGCTTCCGATTACATAAAAAACCAAAGAAGTTTGTTCGGTATACGGATTATTACGCTGGCAGAGTTTATGATGGGCGGCATTCTGCCCCTGCCGGGCGACTATCAAAGAAGAATTGATGATATTAAGAGAGATATAATAACTAAATACCTTGTCAATACCGATGACTTAAAGGCGCTCTATGGATCAAATAAGACAATTAAATATATCGGTATGTCCGAGCGAATATGTTCAACATCGAACCCATTTGCACAATTTCTTTAAGGTGGTTTTTTTGGCAGAGAGAGTTCGTCAGTTCGCTCTGATTAGAATGATTTACAGAAATTTTAGGGGTAATACTCTTGACGATCTGTTTCATAATTACTCAATCTGGGAGGTTTAATGTGTCGAAAACAGCTTTGATCGCTCGCATTACTGGGCAAGATGGCGCTTATCTCGCAGACGTACTTCTGTCAAAAGGGTAACTGAACTTGGCCGCACTTCTGTAAACTCCTGCTTCACAAGATCATGGACATTGGGATCATAACTTCCAGCATCTCCCGGTTGGCCGGCGGTTTGTTCGAGTCGGTGCGTGCCGGAGCGCTAGGCATGCAGCGACTCGGCCACAGTATCACCGTCTACGGATTGGAGGACGAGCACTCAGCCGAAGACATTGGCGCATGGGCACCGCTTTCGGTGCGCGCGTTTTCTCATGTCGGACCAGCAGCTTTCGGATATTCGCCAGGCATGTCGCGAGAAATTTGCAAGGCCGGCCATGACCTGCTGCATCTTCACGGCATTTGGAAGTTTCCGTCGATTGCTGCTATGCGCTGGGGTCAAAGCACCGGGCGACCTGTGGTGATCTCTCCTCGGGGAATGCTCGACCCTTGGGCATTGCGGAATAGCGCTAGGCGCAAACAGTTGGCTCGCCTTCTGTTTGAGGATCGCAACCTGCAATGCGCCGCGTGCCTTCACGCTCTCGCCCATGCGGAGGCCGGTGCCATACGTCAAGTCGGCTTGAAAAACCCAATAGCAATAATTGCGAACGGCATCGATATTCCTGACCTGGCGAGGGCTGCTCCACGTCTACCTTGGCTAGGAGCAGACCAGCGCAAGGTCTTGCTATTTCTCGGTAGAATTCATCCCAAGAAGGGGGTGAAGGAAACGATCGAGGCGTGGGCGAAATTGAAGGCGCTCTCGCCGTCGATTGCCGTGAACTGGCGAATTGTAATAGCCGGATGGGACGATGGAGGGCACCTCCTTGGGTTGCGCAATCTCGTTGAGAGAATGGCATTGCAGCAGGATGTGGAATTTCTTGGACCCCTTTACGGTCCAGCCAAAACCGAGACGCTTCGGCATTCAAGCGCCTTCATCCTGGCCTCGCATTCGGAGGGACTTCCGATGGGAGTGCTTGAGGCGTGTGCCTACCAACTGCCAGTCTTCATGACCCGCGCCTGTAATTTGCCCGAAGCATTCGCACAAAAGGCCGCAATCGAGGTGTCTACCGATTCTGAAAGCCTTGCTACGACCCTCGCGCAACACTTGGCAAACGGCAACCTCGCCATTTACGGCCGGAATGGCAGGACGATGGTCGAAAAATCATTCTCTTGGGAGAGTATAGCGCAAAAGCATATCGATCTGTACTCATGGCTTCAGGGCAGTGTAGGGCGTCCGGAATGGATCGATATCCAAGATACTAGAGGTTCTGTCCGATGAGTTCCGTAAAAGGCACTGCCAGTGCTGAACTCAAATATCTCGATCCAACAAAAGGTATGGGTCGGAGAACCGCCTATGGGGGCATTCTTGCACTCGTGTCGCAACTGACGCGCATCGGAATTTCGCTGGTCAGCATCGCAGTTATGGCGCGCGTTCTACAGCCGGCGGACTTCGGACTGGTCGCCATCGCCACGACGATCACCGCGTTTGCAATGCTACTTCAGGACATGGGTTTATCTGCGGCCGTCGTGCAGCCCGACAACATAAACGACGACACGCTTAGCGTCTTGTGGATTGTTGGCAACCTGTTTGCGCTACTCATTTTCTTGTTGATCGCGCTAATTTCCCCCATGTTTTCTACCGTTTTTGCTGATCACAGAATAACAGCCCTTCTCATCGTGACTTCTTTGACTCTGCCGTTAACTGCAGTGGGTAACCTCCATCGTTCTCTTCTTCAGCGGTGGATGAGGTGGAATTCTCTTCAGGGAATTAGCGTCGTCTCGTCATTGGTAGGCGCGGTCGTTTCTATCGTTCTGGTCCTTTCAACGGAGATTGGCTACTGGGCGCTAGCAATACAGGCACTGATGTCCGCTGGCCTTCAGTCTATTATGTGCTGGTTCGCCTCTTCTTGGCGGCCGAAACTCATAACGGATTGGCGTTCTGCATTGCCATCGCTTCGGTTCGGCCTTTACCTGACGCTATTCGGAATAATCAACTATGCCCACAGATATGCCGATAATTTCTTAATTGGATGGCGCCTTGGAACTACCGAACTGGGCTACTACTCGAGAGCTTATGCGATCATGTCGATGCCCCTGCAAGTCGTGAACGGTCCCGCTGGAACGGCTGTCATCTCTGCATTGAGCCGGTTGCAATCGCGCGAGGCTGAGTGGCGCCGACTCTATTTGGATTCACTTCTTATTATAACCTTCATCACCGCCCCGGCGGCGGCGTTTCTGATATACAGCGCGCCGGAACTGATTACTGTCGTCCTTGGGCCAAACTTTGTCGAATCGATACCGATCTTCAAGGCCCTTTCAATCGGAA
Organism: Mesorhizobium sp. WSM4819; assembly: GCF_055811215.1. Classification (NCBI taxonomy): domain Bacteria; kingdom Pseudomonadati; phylum Pseudomonadota; class Alphaproteobacteria; order Hyphomicrobiales; family Phyllobacteriaceae; genus Mesorhizobium; species Mesorhizobium sp. WSM4819. The sequence continues at coordinate 85,467 of NZ_JBVVQO010000007.1, read as the reverse complement.
TATTTTCGCAACCTATCATGAGTTCGACGGGCTGGCTTTGGATATCGACGGGGAACACGAGAGATATGGCACTATGGGCAGCTTTCGCTGTCCCTCTTTTGATTCTCTCTATGTTAGTCGGGCTTTTGTGGGGATCGACCGGCGTTGCTTTATCGTACTCGTTAACGTTCAGCGTTCTTACACCACTTTGCACTATATTTGCTGCGAGACGCCTTTCCATAAATGTCTCAGAAGTTTACTATACGGTTTCTTGGCCGATTTTGGGAGCATTGATTGCCTTGGCGACTTGCTCTCAATTCGAACTTATTTCGGAGCGCTCCAATTTAATTGCGATCGTGTTTAAGGCGGGTTTGTTCGGCACCGTTTTTATTCTCACTGCATCGTTAGCGAGCGTCTTTTATCCGGTTCAGCGCCGCAGGTTAGTCGGTTCGGTCAGGAGTTTTTTGGTTGACCCAAAAGGAGGTGAATAAGGAATGTCTGCGTTCGTAAAGCGGTTAGCAAAGAGATGGGTGCCGCCCGTCGTCGGGGTGTTCTATAAATTAGGGCTGAATGAAGTTAGTAAGTTCCGCTATCGCGGTCGCCCAAAGCGCTTCCTAGAAATTGGCCCTGGCCTAAATCGTATAGAAGATTTCGAATCTCTCAACGTGGTTTGGTGGCCCAATGTGGACTACGTTGCGGACGCGGCAAAACAGCTTCCGTTCGCGGACAACACTTTTGATATCCTTTATGCGAGCCACGTGCTTGAGCACATTCCCTGGTACAAGACCGAGAATGTTCTTGCCGAGTGGCGACGTGTCCTTAAGCCTGGGGGCCGTCTGGAGGTCTGGGTGCCCAACGGCCTTGAGGTCAGCCGAGCCTTCGTACTCGCCGAGGACAACCAGCCCAATCAAATAAATGAGGACGGCTGGCACCGATTTAACGAGGATCGCGATCCTGCCAAATGGGCAGCAGGAAGGACTTTTTCGTACGGTGACGGCCTAGGCACGCCTGGCCACTTCAACTGGCATCTGGCCCTGTTTTCCGAACGATATCTCATTAAGATTTTTGAACGTGTAGGGTTCACAGACTGCCGTAGGCTATCGCGAGAAGAGGTTCGTGGCTACGATCATGGATGGATTAACTTGGGAATTGGGGGAACGAAAGCGAATGCAGTTTCGTAGCTTCCAAGATCTCAACGATCTTATTCATCGTAGTATTTTTCTTTTTGAAAGAGACGATTTTGATATAATTATTGGAGTTCCGCGCAGCGGGATGTATCCGGCTTTGGTTCTTTCGGCGCTATTCAACAAGCCTGTTGCCGATCTAGACGGTTTTCTTCTCGGCCATATCATGGGCCACGGCGACAGCCGCAAATTGCCCAATTGGTCCCCATCAGCAACAGACTACAAGAGCGCGCTTGTCGTCGACGACAGTGTCCATCTCGGCGCCGCCACTGCAAAGGCTCGAATAAAGCTGCAGGGCAAAGTCCCAGATCTCAGGGTGAGGTTCCTTGCGATTTATGGATCGAAAGGCTGGTCCAAGCATGTCGATTTTATTTTCGAGGAGTGCCCGTTCCCGCGGGCCTTCGAATGGAACTTGCTACACTCATGGGTCATGCAGAAATCACTTCTAGATATGGACGGAGTGCTTTGCGTCGATCCCAACGATGAGGAAAACGATGATGGTGAAAACTATAAGCTTTTCATGAAGAACGCTCGCCGGCTGGCTCTGCCAAGCGTCTCCGTCAGGGCCGTGGTTACAAGCCGCCTTGAGCGATATCGCGCAGAGACGGAAACTTGGTTGGTTTCGAATGGCGTGTCGTTCGAGAAATTGATCATGCTCGACGTGCCTACCGCGGATGAACGTAGGAGACTCCGGCTTCACTCCAGCTTCAAGGCGGATATATATCGCCGCGATTCCGGCGCACTGCTATTCATCGAAAGCGAGCCCCAGCAGGCTATGGAGATCGCGCGGCAGTCCGGGAAGGCCGTTCTGGACTACAAGAACAAAGTCATTGCTTCTCCAGATCGCAATGACATTGAATATCAATACCGCCGAACAGTCAGTAGCATCGGAACAATGAGAAAAAAAATCCTTTACCAGTTGCGGCGGCGTTTTGGACGATTTCTGAACGGTTGATCTGGCTAAGTTTAACAAGGAGGACTCTCGCCTTTGTTGTTTCAATTTAGTTGGGTTTCGCATGCCAATTCGGCATATTTGCTAGGTGAGGTATCACCTTGACATTCCCATAGGTCGAGTCGTCTATGTCTATAGTTAATCAAAGCCTGCCGAATCCAAAGAACGGCCCGCGTATCGGTGTCATTATACCATGCTATAACAACGAGACGAGAGTTGCACGAGCGATTGAGAGCGCGCTGGAGCCGAATTGCCCCTGCATCTCGGTGGTCGTTGTTGATGACGGGTCCAAGGATGGCAGCCTCAATGTCATAAAGGGATTTGGCAGCCGGATAAGGTGGGAAACGGGACCAAACCGCGGTGCGTGCTACGCGCGGAACGTCGGCATGGAGATAGCTGACGCGGATGTCACTTTTTTCCTGGATTCGGACGACTATTACAAAGGTTCGATCTTGAGGGATCTTAGCAACTATCTCTGGCGCAAGGATCTCGATCTGGCTGTCGGCTTTCATGAGGTGGCGAGAGAAACGGGAGAGTCCCGCCCTGTCTATCATTATCCTGCCGGTGCGTCGAGCGGGGACCTGCTGGCAGGATGGGTGAGGAACAGGTACGTTCAGACAGGAGCCATTGCGTGGAGAACGTCATTTTTAAGAAAGATTGGCGGTTGGAATGTCCAAGTGACAGGCAGCCAGGATATTGAACTCATGGTCAGAGCTCTCCTTCGGGGGGCGAAAGCGGAAACTGTAGATGCAGGTGCGGCAGTTTACGTCAACCACACCGGACAAGATCGCATGAGCATGAATCTGAGCAGTGGGCGCGTTATAAACAAAATTGAGTTCACCCAGAACCTTTCTCAGATGGCTTCCACCCCTGCTTTGAGGCGTGAGATTGGTGTTCTTGCTTATTACATCGCGAGGGAGGCCTACCGTGCCGGTCATCTTGGACCCGGCGCTAGCGCACTCAGCTTATCGAGGTCTCTTGGCTTTCGCGGCCAGACGGGCTCCTGGTTGCACGTTCTCTTCTCATCTTTAATTGGTTTAGGCCCCAAGGAAATCATAGCAATGAAATTGGCACGCTATCGCCGTTACAATGGCGGTTCAATGATGCGCAAGGCTTGATGAAGATCCTAGTTTACTCGCATGTGTTTCTGCCAAGCGTTGGTGGGACGGAAGAAGTTGTCCGACTGTTGGTCGAGGAGTTTTGCCGTGCCGGTCACGAGGTAGTGGTGGCAACCCGCACATCAGGTAATGACATCGCGGGAGCGCCATATCGCGTCGTGCGCCGACCGAGTTTCATCAATCTCCTCCGGTTGGGGCGCGAAAGCGAGGTCGCCGTGTTGATTGGCGTGAGTCTCAGGGCGGCTCCGGCGATGCTCTTGGCGCGGCGGCCATTCGTAATATCCCACCACATCTATCTTGAACGGTGGTCTCCTCAAAAGGTCCGTCGCCCGCTGCACTCTTCGATAGCGCTCGGGCTGAAGCGATGGCTTTCGTCAAGAGTGCACAACATCTATACGAGCAGCGGCTTTATGCGGGCCGATCAAGGCAGCGGAATCGTGATCAGAAATCCTTTCGACATTGGGCGTTTCAGGCCTGCGCTGGAGAAGGATCGGGACCTCGTTTTCGTTGGCCGCATGATACCGGAAAAGGGCTGCTCCGATCTTGTCGAGGCACTGGCCATCCTGAAGGCACAGGAGATAGAGCCCACCGTCACGCTTGTCGGCGACGGGTCCGAACGCCAGCTCCTGGAACGCCGAGTCAAGAGCGCTGGTATGCAGGACACCGTAACCTTTACAGGCGTGCTGACCGGCGAAGTGCTTGCGCAAATGGTCGCGCGGCACAGGATCTCGGTGGTTCCGTCCCGCTGGCCGGAGCCTTTCGGCATCGTTGCGCTCGAGGCAATCGCCAGCGGCTGCGTCGTGGTGGGCACGAATGGAGGAGGGCTGCCAGAGGCGATCGGTCCCTGCGGCATGATCGTACCGCCACGTGAGCCGTCGGCAATTGCCGCCGCCCTGAAATTGCTGCTGAATGACAGGGGCGAGTACGAGCGTTACAGTCGGGCCGGTAGTCGCTTCACTGCGTTTCATGCGCCCCACCTCGTGGCACAAGATTACCTCAAGGTCCTTAGCAGAATCGCACGAGGACCGAGCGAGGCAAGGCCGGTGGGGAGCAAGACGTCATGCTGACCATTTTCGCACCGGTGATGTTGATCTGTACGGTCGCCACGTGCGTATGGATGTTTTTCAGCCAGTCGGGCGGCGTCCAGATGATCCGGCTTCCGTTTCTTCTGTCGAGCGTCTACATTGCTTATATCTTTCCCAAGTTGGCTGGGCTTCTGGTGTCCGATTCTTCGCTAGCGGAAATCTACCGCTATGCTCAAACGTCGGACCGCGTGACAGCAATGGTAGGCCTGTGCTACTTCGCGTGCCTGGCCGGTTATTATTACGCACGACCCAGCGCGCGGTTTCCGTCCATACTGCCGGTGATTCCTCCCTTGCGCTACGCGAGGATTCGCAATATCTCGGTGTTCCTCTTAATCGTTTCCTTTATTGGCGTCGTCGGCTTGGCAAAGGAGGCGGGCGGCTTTTCCCAGTTCTTCCTGGATATGGATGGTTATGGGTTGGATTGGCGCGGCAGTGAGGTATATTACCTTTTCATATCAAGATTTATATATGTACCGATTCTATTACTATTGATTCTGTATTGGTTTAATCCGAAACCTTTTGTGTTATTTATCTTAATTATTGCCTCGCTGTATCCGCTGGCTAATATATTCTTGCTGTTAAGGCGCTCTGAGCTCCTCCAATGTGGATCTATATTTGGATTTATCCTGTTGATGTACTATAAAATTCGACCAAGACGATTGTACGTGATGTCGGTTGTGTTCGTGATGCTGGCGGCGGTGGTTCTCTTTCCTGAGATCCGGACGTCGAAGTTTCGTGGCGAAGCTCTCGAGGAAGGCTTCGTTGAACAGCGCTTTAGCCAATTCATTAATTTTGAAAACAACAACGAGATGGCGGCGGCCGCTTACCTTGTGCATCGGACCAGCCAGACGGGAGAGCTTGAGTATGGAGCGATTTTCGTCAACGCCTTGATCAACCAGTTCATACCGGCCGGCCTGGTCGGCCGCGATTTGAAGCAGTCCTTCTACGTCGGACGCGCTGACGCCAACGATTTCGACTTCAATGACTGGAACCGTGACCAGTACTTCTATCTTGCGCCTATGGGCTTCGCCCAGGCGTACGTCCAGTTTGGCTATCTGGGCTGCCTGATATTCGCTGCCCTTGGCGCCTTTGTGGGAAAACTGGAGCATTGGCGCGTTCGATCCTTTATTGGCGAGATGATGTATGTTCTGATGTTAGGCCCTGTAGTACTGGCAGTCTCGAATGACATCCAGGCGCCAGTGGTTCGATTTGCCACATATTGCGCACTGTTCGTTTTTCTCGCGCTCAGTGGATATTTGAATTCTCTGAAGCGCACGCGCGAATGGATGGATTTTTATAGTCCTGCCTACCTTGCGAGGTTCTACAGGTGAGTGTTGAACATAAGGCAGACCGTTGCGCCGCCTCCGTCAAGCAGATGGAGGGCCGCCCGGCGGATAACGATTTCCGGGTGGCTGTGTTGCAGACGACGGCTCGCCGCGACTACGAGGTTGCTCGCTCCCTCTATCGCCACGGCGCGCTGGCCTGTATGGCGACAGACTTCCATCTACCAAATTGGGCGGGCGCGTTCGGCAAGGGGCGTCTCGGCCGCTACGTCATTCCCGAGCTTCCGCCCGAGAAAGTGTTCGGCGCACCCTTGGTGGGGTTGTTTTACCGTGCCCGCATGCGGATCATGGGACCGTTTTCCGCTATCCCTCATATTTGGGCGACAAAAAAGCTGACCAGCGCGACCTTCGCCCGATTGGCGAGAACAAAGCCTAACGTCGTGTTTGGGCTTGACACCGGAGCGCTTGAGCTATTCCGTTCCTTCGACTCGGTCAAGCCGAGACCTAAACTTGTACTTGAGCAATGCGTGGCACCACGCGCGAGCCAGTACCGGATGCTTGAGAAACTCTCCGATGCGATGCCGACGGAGATGGTGCGGCAGCGGAAGGCGAACGTTTTGCAACTAAAGCTGCGTGAGGAGGAGGAGTGGCGCTTATCCGACCTCGTGATTTCGCCTTCTGGCTACGTGACGGAGGAGCTTGTGAAGGCCGGCTGCCCTGCCGCTAAGATTCGCTTCGTACCCTATGGCTATACGCCGAAGACGCTTCCCAGAAAGCGCGACTACGCCGTCCGCCGTCCGCCTCTAAGAGTGCTGTTCGTGGGGGCCGTCGACTATCGCAAGGGCATTCACGACGTAGCAGTTGTCGCGGCAAGACTCGGCGATCGCGTTGAGGTAGAGGCCTTGGGCAAAATAATGGTGGACAGGCACACCGCAGCGAAACTCGGAAAGTCGATCAGGCTGATGGGCCCGCAGACGTTCAGCGCAGTGCAGTCGGCTTATCAGAACGCCGACCTGCTGATCCTCCCCTCTTATCTCGAAGGCTCGGCAATGGTTGTGTATGAGGCGATGAGCTTCGGTCTGCCTTGTCTGGTAACGAGGGAAACGGGAACCATTGTCACTCACGGTATCGACGGGTTCATCGTTGAGGCCGGGGATACGGACGCTATTCAGCGTATCCTAGAGCAGATAGTCGCAGATCCCCGTAAGCTGCAAAATATTTCCGAGCGGTCGGTGGAGGCTGCCGGTCGCGTTTCGGCGGAACTCTATGGCGAGAGGCTTATCAAGGCCATTGCATCATGACTGTGGTGAAGGTGTTACGCGCGCTCGATCATCTCTCCTACAAATTACGCCTTGCCTACTACAATCTGACGCTGTTCGGGTGGTACAAGACCGCGCCATGGTCGACCACCATCTACGGCCGGATAAACCGCCTGCATATGCCGATTAGGATCACGCTCGGAAAGAACTGCCGGCTTGGTAACGATCTTTATCTGGCGACTGCCAGGTCCGCCGAGATTGTCATTGCTGAGGATGTGAACATAAATCTAGGCTGCGTGCTCGTGGCTGTTGAGCGCATCGCGATTGGCGCGCGCACCTCTATTGCTGAGTATGTATCCATCAGAGACCAGGCGCATCGCTTCGAACCTGGGCTCGGCACGCGCGGACTCGGTTTCAAGTCGGCACCCGTCCAAATCGGCGAAAACGTCTGGATCGGACGTGGGGTATTCATTGGTCCGGGAACGACGATAGGAGCGAACTCCATTGTCGGCGCGAACAGCGTCGTACACGGCACCTTTCCGCCCAATGTCTTGATTGCAGGCGTGCCTGCTGTTATCAAGAAACAGCTGTAAACGTCACATGCGCTCTCGAAAAATTGTCTCCATCCTCCTTCTTCTGCTGGCGCCCTTTACCCCATGGGCCGCTCGTCGCTGGGCGTATCGCCGTTGGCTAGGGTACGACTTGCATCCCTCCTCCCGTATAGGAATAGCCTTGGTCGCCGTGAGACAGTGCGCCATGGGCGACGGTAGCAGCATCGGCCATTTCACTATCATCCGGAACCTGCAGAGGCTTGAGATCGCCAGTGGAGCCAAACTCGGAACCTTCAATTGGATATTCGGCTTAGAGAGCGGCAACCGGACACACTTCCTGAGCAATCCGAGCCGTTTTTCCGCTCTGGTCATGAAGGAAGGGAGTTCGCTGACGTCGCGCCATATCGTCGATTGTACGGATTGCGTATCCATTGGCCGATTCACGACTATTGCCGGATTTCGCTCTCAGATCCTTACGCATTCGATTGATATCGCGTCTAACGCACAGGCATGCAGCCCAGTGAACATCGGCGACTATTGCTTGGTCGGAAGCGGCTCGACGATCCTTAAGGGGGCCGACATGCCGAATGGCACGATATTGGCAGCCGGATCGGTATTCAGGGGCGCTCCCAAAAAGGAATACCAGCTCATGTCCGGCATCCCGGCAATCGCAGTTAAGTCACTTGATCCTCAGTCCGGCTATTTTGTACGCACGACAGGCCCAGTGCGGTGATGCAGGACGAAAGCTCTCCGGTCTTAGGTACCTCGGTAAAGGATTCTGGGCGTCGGCCGACATCTCGCTTTCCTTTGGAGGAAAGTCCGCCTCCCGGCTTAGCCAACAAGACCGGTCGAGTCCTTTGGGGCATCATCTACGTTCTGCTATTCAAGCCGTCGCCGAGGACTTTCCATGGCTGGCGTCGCTTTCTGCTCCGCCGCTTTGGGGCAGTGATCGGCAATGGCGCAAGGCCGTATCGCCAGGCAGTGGTGTGGGCCCCTTGGAATCTCACTATGGGTGATCGAAGCGTTATGGGTGACGGCGTGGACTGCTACTGCGTCGCACCCATCCATATCGACGAAGGGGCAATCGTCAGTCAGCGTGCCTATCTATGTTCGGCCAGTCACGATTATAACCAGCCGTCCTTTCCGCTGGTCACGGCGCCGATTCGAATCGGCAGAGGTGCATGGGTTGCCGCCGAGGCGTTTGTCGGCCCAGGTGTCACGGTGGAAGAGGGAGCGGTAGTCGCGGCTCGCGCTGTGGTGACTAAGAACGTCATGCCGTGGGAGGTCGTTGCAGGAAATCCTGCGAAACCGGTCGGGACCCGCAATTTAATCAGCGACGGAGCGGGTTATCCGAGTGGCGGTTCCTGAGAACGACAGGCTAAGCGCTCGATATCAGGCGAATCATCTTGGAGAGCGCTGAACAACCGTCGCGGCAACTCAGCCCACAGCTAGGCGGTCGTAGGACATTTCAGCCGCGTCAAGGACTCTAAGCCAGACCCGAGGATTCAGAGCCCAATGGGCCAACCTCGAGAAACCGCTCGCACGATCGGCAATCAGAAAACAGGCCATCGGGATCAAATGCCTTTCATTACCAGACGCGCTGTTCTCGCCGGCATGACCGCGCTTTCGACGGTGAGGTCTGTGAAGGCAGACCGGCACCGTGCTTCGGAGCATTTCGATGCCACCGCGTCGTCAGGTTTGCATCCCCCGATCTACGATACAGCCACGGGTATGGTAGCGACTTCAGTTCCACGTGGCGTCGACGTTCTTCGTGTCAACGGCTATGCTTCGGCAGGCGATGGCGGAGCAGCACTCTACAGGAAGGCTGGTTCTGAGCCAATCTACGGAGGCAAGTTCCAGTCCGCTGACGGCTCATGGTGGGAGATTTCGGAAGACGTTGTTAGGCCAGAAATGTTCGGTTTCATGGGCACCACAATAGCGGCGACTGCAGTCGATGAGACAACTGCGGCGATGGCGATGGCCAACTGGGGAAGGGGCAGAGGCAGCCTTCATCTGCGGCTGACGCCGGGAAAGAAATACTCCTACACCAACCCGTTTTTCCTGGCCGGCATCCCCGACAGTCTGATCATTGACGGGCTTGGGGCGGCGTTCCAGAACATCAGGGCAACCGTGATGGGGGTTTCTGGTAACGCCGCGAATTTCCAATGCCTTGTCTTCCCTTCGATTTTTTACAACGCTGGACAGAACTTATGGGGGACGGTCTCGCCGCAGTTAGAATACGGACCGCTCATCCAGACGGTCCCGGCGGGCGGCACGAAGGTCAGGCTGTCGTCGGGCGGGAGCAATGCGGATTTCGTTGTCGGCAAAAGGGCCCTGATCTACGGCTATGCGATGCAGGTTGCTGGGTTCCCCATTACCACGCTCTTCTTCGAGTATGTGACTATCACTCGGATCGATAACCTGGATCTGACCATCGCAGAGCCGCTTCGATTCAGCTACTACTCCGATTTCCCTGTGGTCGTTTCGAGCGGCACCTATCTCGGGCCGCCGCGCATTCTTTCGTGTAGTCGAGGAACAAGCAAATTCGAAGAAACCGCCTCCATGGAGTTCAACGGCCTCCGTTTCATGGCGGATCCCGGCTGGTCGGAGCGTGACGGCGGTACGATCAACCGCAACGGGCGGCCATGGATAGGCAACTACAAGAAAGCTGTCCTCAACGACTGCAGAGGGGAGGGCGGGCTGTACGTCATGCAAGGCCAGCATTTCATCGATAACGCTAGCAATTTCGCCGGCGAGACCGAGGTGGACAAGTTTATCGATATTGCTGAGTTCAAGGGCGTCAATTACGGGGCATTCTCTCAGGGCACCGGCTGCCGCCGGGTCGTATTATCGGGCAACAGTAGCATTCGCGAGATGAACTCTATTGACGCGCTGGAGACGGTTGAAATGCGCGATTCAGTAATTGCCGGGTACACGAAAGCGAACAACCGGATCCTGGGCGGGACATTCGGGACGCCGAGGACCATAGTGACCAACAACCGCATCAAATCGCATAGTTCGCTCCTGACGTACCGGTACTCCGATCCGAAGGGGGCGGCTTTCGACCAAGTGAGTTCGACACGACTGGACATGGAGACAGCGCTGTTCATCAGTAGCAATCTGGTCCGCGTGATGCGCCCGAACTCCATCCTCTACAACGCCGATGGCGAAGCCGTGTTCCGTTGCGCCGCTCCGGCCAGGGAAGACTCCGATCGCACATTCTTCGACGGGGTGATGCTTCGCGGCTCCTACACGGATGGCGACACGCTCTATTGCCCGATGTTTCCTGAAGTCGAGGCGTGGGGCAATGAACTGGTGGGCCGTGACGACGTACGATGGGTGCCTGCTGCCACATCCACGTCGAACGTGATGCCACTGTTTTCTAAGCGGCGTGACAAGTACGCTACCGAGGGAAGGTGGGTTTTGAGCAGCGATCTCATGCCTGAGATTTCCACGACCGCAATTAGGATGAGGGCAGGTTATCTCGTTGAGGCGACCCGGGTCACGATTGCCGTGACGCGCCCCTACACAGGCGCAACGACTACGGCCCTGCTCGAGGTTCGCCTACCCGATGAAACCGTCCTTGCGTCCGTCGACCTGAGGGCCCGCGGCCAGCGCGTGATGGACGCATTAGGCGTATACGGAGCGACCACAGACGACACGCTGAAGGGCCTTCGCTCTGATCGGGTATCTATCCTTGAGGTGCGGACTTCGTCAGCCTTGGCTTATGCATCGAGAAGGGAGGCGGCAGTCTGGAGCGTCGTTCTCGAAGGGGTGCATATTGTGGATTAAAGTCCACGGCTTCGTTTTCGCTTCATATGCCGCTATGGCCACGGCCCACAATCTGCCACGCTGCCGAGAGGTTCGGGGTCTTTAGTCCCCGACAGAAAGGGATCAACAACGCTTACCCGCCCGTCCACTTAACACCGTGAGCAACGGCGGTTCGAAATAGGAGAAGAGCAGAAAGCCGCGGCTCTGACCACATTCAGCCCGAATGAATATTCCCCGCCATTGTAACGAAGCTCGAGTGATCCGGGGGCGCGGCAAATGCTTCTGGAACAAAGCATAACAAGGTCCGGGGATTGATACTCGTCCAACAGAATTTGGCAAGGTGGTCACAGGCAGTGGACGCCGCTCGACAGTGCCTATCGAGCTGTGCAGCCATGATTACAAGCGCCACGGCACGTTCACGCTCAGCCAGAGAACTCGAAGCTGCCATCGAGATCTACATCGATGCTGTCAACGCCGACCCGAAGCCATTCAGATGGACAAGTCCGCTACGACATTCTCGCTTCGATCGAGCGCAGCCCAAAATCGCTCGAACTTCAGAATCGGGACTCTAGCGGCCAGTTTCATTTGAAAACGTGGCTGGCGCATTTCTAATTTCTCCAGGACACGATTGCCACCAGCGCTGGGCAACCACCCGTCTTAGTCGAAATGCTGCCTCGACAACCGAAGGCCATAGCGAATCGCGTGCTCGTGGTGGCTGGGGAGGTTTAATGGCTCAAAAAACTGCGCGGTCAATTCCAGCGTAATCCCATTAGATCAGATTTTTAGCTAGCTCCTGCGGGGCAAGAATATAATCGCTATGGTCTACGTCACTGTGAACGCCTATTTTATCTATGCGACGCAGAATTTCTCCACCGGAATTGTTCTTTATTACACGAAATATGAAATACTTATTCTCTAACACGATCTTCTCTATCTCAGTTTGACGATGTATGCGGTCTAAATATTCTTCGGAGTAGCAAGGAAGTATTTCAATAATTACAAAAGGGCGGTCTCTTGTGAGAAGTGGTTGAATACCTTTCATAACCTCCAGTTCTGCGCCTTCCACATCAATCTTGACCACTGCCGTGGGGGTGGGAATCAAGTTATCCGGCAAATCCGCAAAGCCTAAAATTGCGACGCTCTTCTTAGTGCGCACGCGCTCCTCGTCCCTAAAATCCGGGATAATGCTGGCGGCAGCATCTATTTGATTGCCCGAGAACAATCTAAGCGTGGCTATGCTCGACTTGTTCGATAGCCCTGCCGGAATGATTCTGCAATTATGAAGACTATTTATCAGTATAACCTTATCAATATATGTAACGCATGACGGGTTCGGCTCGAAACCGACGTATTCCCGACTTTCGTCTGCAGAAACTGCTTTCAGTAAAGTTTGACCTATATTTGCTCCAACGTCAACTATTCCTCCTGACTTGAGAGTGAAGAGCTTGAAAATAGCTCTATGCAGCCAATCGTTATTTATTGGAACTCTGTATCCATCTACCACAGGAACACGAAAGCTCTTCCCTCCCAATCCTACCGACGCGGTCCAGTTCACGTACTTTGCCAGCCCGGTTTGCCGCGCGGCTTTGCCTGCAACTCGCTGCATGAATGACGGCATTTGGTACTTGCTCCAGTATGGTTGACGAATATCTCTCTAACCTAGCTGCCCCCACGGAACAATCCTCATGCCGCCCCGAGACACTTGAGTTAGCGGGAATCGAGTTCGTTGGTACGCCAGAAGACACCCCGTACGGTACGGGCCGTGAAATTGCCTAATAGGGACGGCAGCTAGTCCAATTCGGGATCCTTGCATTCACGCCGCTGTCGCATCGCCTGATATTTGGCCGGACAGAGCATAAGTTGATTAATAGAGCATCCGCATCCAGCTGATGAAGTATTTGTTATTCAAGAAAACGGAATTGATTCGCTGATGGCGGTGGCGTTTGCTGCCGCTTTCTTGGCTTCATTATCGCACAGAGAAGTAGACTCAATGCGCTGGCGCCAAAGCCAGCCGCGGCTCTCGAGCCATTTGATGGAAAGCTTTCTGATCGAATATCTCCGCTTCGGGGGGGAGGCAAGGTTTTGCTTTGTGGCGTGGCGTTTACCAAGCCTCAATACCTGCGTGCCATCGTAACGGAGGCGGCTCGCCGGGACGATCAAGGGCTCGCCCTGACCTGCAAGCCAGGTCGGCAAGGGGACGCCTTGCGACGGCAATGTCGCCTCAAAGTTTGGTGGTGCCATCGTTGTGCAATGCCTCACGTCCGATGGCACGGATTTGGCCGCCAAACTTGCCGAGAATGGGATCTTGTGCGGGCAGCCCGTGCAGGCAGGTTCGACCTACAAATCTTGCCAATAAGGGTTCGTAGTTCACGGCTTCGCCAACTGCCTGTCATAAAACGAAAGACAGAATGTGCGATAACGCCCCACGTTAAACAGAGTCGACCAAATCCCTGTGCCAAAGCATCGGCGCGATGGCCCTCAGACGCCCACGAAATAATACGCAAGCGAGTGTGTCCAATGAAACACATGAGAAACCAAAAAATCATCTCGCAATTGCGAAGCATGTTGGAATCACCGTTAAAAGCTGTTACGCGCTTGTTCATTACCTTGGTGCCCGGGTGGGGCCGAGGTGCGGCGGGACAAAAAGGATCGAAACGAATGAACCTCACTGTAAAAGTTGCGTTGGCCGGAATTGTCGCCTCGATCGGTTTCGGCCCGGTTCCGTCTTTCGCTCAGGATGCGCCTTGCACCTGTACGACACCCTATCAGGGAGCGGCGAATTCGATTGGTTCCATCGGGCGCGCCAATGGCGACGTAATGGTTTCGCAAGCCGCGGGCTATGGCCCGGCCAAAGCGGGAAATGCGCTGGATTTCGGCAGCCGCATAGTGGTCGGCGCCAACGGGGCGGCCTCTGTTAATGTCGGTGGCTGCAACCTGGATGTGCCTGCGAATTCAAGCCTCGACATTTCCCGTGTCGAGAACAATATCTGCCTGAGGGTTGTGGGTTCCGAGCAGACGGCTGGCGCCGTTAGCAATGAGCAAACGGGTCAGATTCCCCCAGGCGGCAACCGGTCCAACACCCCGCTCTTTATTTTTGGGGGCATGGTTGGTGCGGCCGGTATTCTTGCTGCAACGCAGGATGATGACGACGGCGGCGCTGTCAGCCGTTAAGTCGCCCAGTAGACCATATAGCAGGGGCGTGTGACCGCCTCTGCTGTATTGCTGGTGCCGCAGTGCCTTCGCGCACTGGCTGGAGCCGGAGGTGTTTATGGAATTCATGCACCATACTGCTCGCTGTCAGCGAATAGCTTGAATTTGGCATTTACCGCATTGCATGGACTTGACGAATGCGTCATTCGCTATCGTGCGGGTGGCGCCTTTACCTTTTATTCGGGAGAAGTCGTCACGTTGCTTCAGTGCCGTCACAAAAGTCAATGATCGACCTGCATTCCCATATCCTGCCCGGTCTCGACGACGGCTCGCGCAGCCTTGCTGAATCGCTGGAAATGGCGCGGCTGGCAGTGGCCGACGGAACGACCCATATGGCGTGTACACCGCATATCGTGCCAGGCATGTATGAAAACGGATCGGCAAATATTGCCCCAGCGGTTCAAGAGTTGGAGCAGGCGCTGCGCCGTGCGGCGATACCGCTTGCTCTTTACGTCGGCGCCGACGTGCATATAGCGCCGGATCTTCCGGCGCAGTTGGCGCTAGGTAGCGTGCCGACCTTGAACAGGTCGCGTTATTTTCTATTCGAACCGCCGCACCACGTCCTGCCGCCAAGGCTGGAAGATCTGGCTCTGCGCCTCATAAACGCCGGGTTCATTCCTATTCTTACCCATCCTGAGCGACTGACTTGGATCAAGTCAAACTACGACGTTGTTGAGAAATTGAATGCAGTGGGTTGCCTAATTCAACTTACCGCAGACTCGATTGTCGGTGCTTTCGGACGCACGGCGCTTTACTATTCGGAAAAGCTTATTGACGAGGGTAGAGTAGATATTATCGCTTCGGACACCCATGGCGCCACCCGCCGGCGCCCTGGGCTTTCGCAGGCGGTTGCCGTTGCCGCGAAGCGATGTGGGGAAGATGAGGCCCGCAATATGGTGTTGAAACGTCCAGGCGAAATATTGGCGAACCGGCCCCTCGAGCCGGTCGGAAAGGCGCGCTCGAAGAAGCCAAGCCCCGGCACCGTCGGTCGCTTTGCAGGATTGGGGCGCATGTTGAAGGGTGGGGCAGCGTAAATGGGCGGGTTTCATTTCGCAAAAAATTATGCGGGCGCGATATGTGCGTTGCTCGCTTCGCTCTCGATGTCTGCCTGCACAAGCACCTCGTCGACGACATCATCGTCTTCGCCGACAGCGGTTGATGCGCTGCAACTGACGTCATCGTCGGCGCCGCTCTCCGGCGGCGGCGCCCTGCAGGTCGTAAAGGAACTGCCTGGGCCACAAAACAGCCAGAACGGCAACGAGCAGCCCCTGTCGCCTAACGATGTGATCGAGGTGAATGTGTTCCAGGTCGACAATCTGAACAGAACCGTTCAAATCGACGCCGGCGGGCAAATTTCGCTTCCACTTATCGGAACCGTCACCGCGGCAGGAAAGACCGTCCGTCAGTTGGAGCAGGAAATCGAAACCGCCTACGGCGCCAACTATCTGCAGTCGCCCGACGTGTCGGTCTATGTCAAGGAATCGATCGGACAGCGTATTACTGTCGACGGCGAAGTCACCAGGGCCGGTATTTTTCCGGTATCGAGCAATTCTTCTCTTATCGATGCGATCGCCCTTGCTGGAGGGTTCAGTTCCGTTGGCGATGCGAAAAAAGTCTTTGTCTATCGCAATATCGGACAAAATACTCTGGTTGCAAATTACAATGTGGAGGCAATTCGCGCCGGCAAGAGCCGCAACCCACGCATCTATGGCGGCGACAAGATTGTCGTCTTCGCCTCGAAATCGAAAATTGCCATGAACAACCTCAAGGACGCCCTTGGCGTCGCCTCGAGTGCAGCCCGAATTGCGGTGGTCCCGGGCATATAATCATTGCCCGTCAGAATTCAGGACGCAGACAACCCTAGGATTGCTACGCACCATGCTCGATCGCAATAGACAGCATCAAATTGCAGGCCCAGGACATGGCCAAGCCTTGTCTGCCGACCTGTATTATGACGGTGCGCAAAACTATAGCCCTTACGGTCGCGATTCCTCCGAGCAGGACGAGGGCTTCAATCCACTCAAGCTTTTGTTTTACGCTGTTCAGTATCGCTGGCTGATCGTCATGATGGCGGCTGCCGGGCTTGTCGCCGGCGTCGTCGTCACCATGATGCAAACGCCAAAATATCGGGCAACTGCTCAATTGGAAGTGCTGGTTCCTTCCGCCAAGGTCTTCCAGGACATCGAGGTGGTTTCTGAAAACAGCGACCTGCGCGCCTTTCAAACCGCCCGTGAAAAGCTGAAAAGCCGGGCTTTGGCGCAACGGGTGGTGTTCCAACTGGGGCTCAGCGAAAAGCCGGATTTCCTGTTTCCGACGCCGAGCTTCTCGCCCAGCAATATCTTCTATCGTGCGTTCGGAATTTCCAAATCGCCTTCCATAGAAGAGAAAACCCCGGAGGAGCGTGAGAAGATTGCGATCAGTCGTGTTTTAAATGACCTCACTGTAAGTTTGGTCACCAACACGAGCCTCTTGTCGATCACATTTGCCGACCAGAAACCGAAATATGCAAGTGATATAGCCAACCAGGTCGCGCAAAGTTTTATCGATCAACGCCTCGATCAGACCAGCGAAACGTCAGACCTGGCACGGCAATTCATCCAGGAACAGGTTTTGCAGGTAAAGCAAAAGCTTCAGAAATCCGAAGAGGAACTCGTCGCCTATGCAAAGGATGCCGGCATCACGATAACGGGCGAAGAAAAATCGCTGATAGGGTCGAACATCGAGACTCTCAACACCGCTCTCGCGACAGCAATCCAGGAACGTCTCGATGCCGGGCGCATGGTAGACCAGATAGACAAAGGTCGGGGGTCGAGCCTCGGTCCAGTCCTGGAAAGCGAGGGTCTGCAGAAAATCACCGAGAAGCTGTCGGATTTGACCAGCCAGTATCAGCAGAAGCTGGGCATATTGAAGCCCGGTTTTCCAGAGATGCAGCAGCTTCAGGCGCAGATCAAGGAACTGCAGCGGCTTTATGACAACGGCGTTTTGAATATTACCGATTCACTGCGGCAGAAATACCAGGAGGCTCAGAACAAGGAAGCCGACCTTAAGTCAAAACTTGCCGAGATGGAGATGCAGCAAGTCATCTTCAACGATAAGAACATTAAATACACCATCTTGAAACGGGAAGTTGATTCGAACCGCTCGCAATATGACAATTTGATTGCCAAGCTGAACGAAGTCGGCGTCGGCTCCGAGCTCAAGTCTCAAAACGCCGCAATCGTTGATTTCGCGACGCAGCCTGGTAGCCCTTATTCTCCGCGACTGAGCATCAATCTTGCGATCGCGCTTGGCCTCTTCATGGCTCTGAGCGCGTCAATTATTTACGTGATCGAGCTGTTGAACAACACCTTCACCAATCCCGAGCAGATCGAAAAGGAATTGGGATTGGCGATGCTCGGCATCCTGCCGCTTGTCGATGACCGGGAATTGATTGCCAGCATCGCCGATCAGAAATCAGGACTGTCCGAAGCCTACCGTTCGCTTCGAACGTCATTGCAGTTCTCCGGCGCCGAAGGTGCGCCGCGATCGCTGTTGGTCACGAGTTCGGAACCCTCGGAAGGCAAGTCGACCACCTCGTTCAAGCTCGGGCAGGATTTTGCAGCGCTCGGCGCCAGGGTTCTGATCGTCGACGGCGATCTTCGAAAGCCCAATCTTCACCGGCTCTTTGGTCTCGACAACACAATCGGACTGAGCAATCTCTTGACGAACACCGTTCGCAAGGAGGATCTGGCCAGCATTTTCAGGGCGACGAAATATCCTAATGTGACCGTCCTGACTTCCGGAACGATCCCGCCGAACCCTGCGGATCTGCTCTCTTCGCCAAAGATGGCGCTGATTGTCACCAATCTCGGCAAGCGCTTCGATCTTGTCGTAATCGATGCCCCACCGATCGTTGGCCTTTCAGATGCGCCCATCCTCAGCCGTCTTGCCGAGGGCACATTGATGGTCATTTCCACCAATCAGGTCACACGCAAGTCGGCGAAGACAGCGTTGAAGCGCCTGCGAGCAGCCGGCGCGAACGTGGTCGGAGCCGCGATGTCGAAGTTTGCAGTGAACAAGTTCGACTACAACTACGCCTACAAATACATGAACTATCAGTATTACGACTACGGCACGAGTACCCCGAAAATTGAGGGCAAAGTCGATGATGGAGCAGACCAGCCCGCTTATGCGAAATCTCCGGCGTTCAGGCGTTTGGTTCGTCGCATCCGTTCTAGCGTTGGCGGCTTCGTCGATCGGGCTAAGTCGGTTTCTTGAAACCGAAACGCCAACCGTTTCCCTCGCGCTGGATCCGTTGAACGTCAATGCCTTGATAGGCGAAATCACCAATGACCTGAACGACGCAAGCAACGCCCCCGATTTCGAAGTGTTGCTTGCCAAGGCCGAAACGGCGCTTCGCTTTGATCTTGCGGACGCGCGTCTCTATAGCCTGATCGGCGAGATCAAGTATCGAACGGGTGAAAAAGACCGGGCCCATGAATTTTTCGACCAAGCCCGAAAACTGTCCAAGACAGAAATCCATGCGCTCCAGAGGTCAATAGGTCGCTCGATCGAAACAGGCGATCTGTCTGGGGCCGTCGGCGAGATCGATATCTTGCTGCGGCGATGGCCAAATCAATTTCCGGCGATCGCCGAGGGGCTGCCGACAATCCTCTCGAACCCCGATGGATATCAGGCCGTGCTGGCAGCCATAAAGGCCGCGGCGCCCTGGAGAGCCGATCTGCTGGTCGCGCTGGGCAGAACCCCCGCCGGGCTCGATTTGGCAAATCGGCTGCTGCTCGATTTGACTGGGTCGAGTGCGCCACCAAACGCGAACGAAGTGTCTGCTGTGATCAAAGGGTACATTGGTCAAAAGGAATATGAACGGGCGTATCGGTTGTTCCTTTTCAGTCTGTCAGATCAGGAACGGAAATTGGGCGGGTATATTTTCAACAGTACCTTTGAACCGGTGCGGAGCGGCAAGCCTTTTGATTGGCAAGTCCACGATCAGTCGGGCCTGGAAATTGCGTTTTCAACATCGAACGATTCCGTCGAAGGCGAGGGTGGGGCGACGGTGCGGTTCTTGAATACGCCGGTCAAGCATGCAGTGCTTTCGCAGTATATTGAATTGCCTCCTGGTTCGTACAAGATTTCCTTGCTTGCTTCTGCAAGAAACCTGAAGCTTCCAAAGGAATTGTTCTGGTCGATCTGGTGCGTGGGTGCAGACCGCGAAACAACGCGGTTCAGTGTTCCGGAGGGTACATACAATCGCCAGGCTCTCGGTCAGGAGTTTTCGGTGGGATCGGCCGGGTGCCCCATGCAATTATTGAGGCTGGAAACTGCCGCCATTGCCGAGAGCTGGCGCTTTCGCTACGTCGGCACGTTGGTAATGCACAAACTGTCCATCGAGAGACTTTCATCTTGAGCGACCGGCCATCGGAATGGGATAAATATCTCCTCGGATCGATTCTGTTTATGTCGCTGCTGATCGGCGGTGGCACTGCGAGCGGGCTTTACACGGACACGCTGATCGAGGTCGCGGCAATTGTCTCGGCAGCTTTGGTCTTTTCACAGGCCTCCGGCCAAAGAATCCCCCATTCTGTTCTCTGGCTGCTTATCTTCGCTGTGGCGCTGGTGGTATTGCAAATCGTTCCGCTGCCTGCGGTGATATTCAACGGATTGCGTCCGGAGCTGTTGCTCGCAGATTCCGGGCTGGTTGGAGAACCCCGATTTCGTTTTGTCAGTGTCGGCGTTGGACGGACGATCGAATGTCTGTTGTATCTGGTGGCGTTGGCAGCGTTTTTTCTAAGCGTTTTGCGTCTGCGTGCCGAGCAGGTTCAGGCCCTTCTGCCGTTCTTTTTTGTGGGTGTTATCTGCAACGGCTTGGCAGGCGCGATTCAGTATTCGCTTTCGGACGACGTCGCCATAGAAGGATTGTTGCCTTTTACGATAAATGCCGGGCTCTTTGCCAATGAGAATCATTTCGCGGCGCTACTTTTTGTATCCATTCCCTTCGTCGTTTATTATGGATTGTTTCGCGGGCATCTGTTGTCGGGATCGCTCGGGCTGGCCACGCTTTTGCTGCTCCTATTGGCCGCTGGTTCGCGTGCTGGCGTTCTGATCGGGTTGGCGATCACCGTGCTCTCCATAATCTCTCTTTCAACGCGTTCCCGGGTGAGTGGGATTGGCATCGTTGCCGTTTTCATAGCACTTTCAGTGTTTACGATAGGCGCATGGTCGAAGATCGAGGCCGAAGTGATTGACCGAGATTTCGGGCGAGGAGAGTTTGCTCGCACCACCATTGAGGGAATCAAAGAAAATTGGGCCACCGGCGTTGGGTTTGGAAATTTTCAAAAGGCCTACCAGATCTATGAAAAGGAAGAGATGATTTTTAAGCAATATGTAAATCATGCTCACAACGAATATCTTGAAATAGCTTTCGAAGGCGGAGTTCTTGCTGTTCTATTGATGGCGCTTTATTTCGTGATGCTTTTTATGGCGCTTACTGGAGTTCGCCGCGACCCCCTTCAAAAGGCGGCGTTTCTCTCCGTGTCGTTTCTTCTCATTCATTCACTCGTCGATTATCCCTTGCGGACCGAGGCGCTTGCAATGACGTTTGCCTTTATGAACGCCATTATCTTCCACAAAGGATTTGCAGCCCGTTCGGCCCGGAAGAGTGAATTGATCGAGATCGACCACAACGGTAACAGATTACTTGTTCCCATCGGAACGCCGTCCTAGCGCCTCCTGGCGACGGCTTTGCGATCAGGGCAGGAATTTCCGAGTTCTGGTCCCTGCGTGGAAAATTCATTCTCGAACCACTCCAGCGCAGGCGTGTCTTGCATTGTTATAGATAATGGCGATCTGCTAGAACGCCTGCACCAAAAGAACATCGCCCAGAAGTGAAGCTTGAACCGGGCCGCTGAAAAAATGCGCCTGATGCATCGATGCAAGATCCGGGTGGCACGAGAGAACGCTTGAAGTCCATGAACATCGCGCAAACGCACCTGCAGCGGCTTGAAGCCGAATCCATCCATATCTTTCGCGAGGTGGCGGCGACCTTCGCCAAGCCGGTCATGCTCTATTCGGTCGGCAAGGATTCCTCCGTGCTGATGCATCTTGCGATGAAGGCGTTTTATCCGGCCAAGCCGCCCTTTCCCTTTCTCCACGTCGACACGACCTGGAAATTCCGCGAGATGATCGCCTTTCGCGATCAGATGGCGCAAAAACTCGGCTTCGATCTCCTGGTCCATGTCAACGGCGATGGCGTGCGCGATAATATCAATCCCTTCGACCATGGCTCCAACACCCATACGCATGTGATGAAGACCGTAGCGCTGCGCCAGGCGCTCGACAAATACGGCTTCGATGCAGCCTTCGGCGGGGCGCGGCGCGACGAGGAGAAATCGCGCGCCAAGGAGCGGATCTTCTCCTTCCGCAACGCCCAGCACGTCTGGGATCCGAAGAACCAGCGGCCGGAGATGTGGAAGATATTCAACACCCGCATCGCGACCGGTGAATCGATCCGGGTCTTTCCGTTGTCGAACTGGACAGAACTCGATATCTGGCAGTACATTCTCCAGGAAGACATCCCGATCGTGCCGCTCTATTTCGCCAAGGAGCGGCCGGTCGTCGAACGTGACGGCATGCTCATTCTGAGGGACGACGACCGCATGCAGTTGCGTCCCGGCGAGACGGTGGAGAACCGGCTGGTACGGTTCCGCACCCTCGGCTGCTATCCGCTGACCGGCGCGATCGAATCGGCCGCCGACACGCTGGAGGCCATTGTCGGCGAAATGCTCACGGCGCGCACCTCCGAACGGCAGGGCCGCCTGATCGACCGTGATGAAGCCGGCTCGATGGAAAAGAAGAAGCGCGAGGGGTATTTCTGAGCATGCGCCACAGCACGGCCGAGAGCCTCGCCCCCACCGACGGCATTCGCGATTATCTGGCGGTGCAGGAACAAAAATCGCTGCTGCGCTTCCTGACCTGCGGTTCGGTGGACGACGGCAAGTCGACGCTGATCGGGCGCCTGCTTTCGGACACCAAGCAGATTTTCGAGGACCAGCTTGCTGCGCTCGAGCGTGATTCCCGCAAGCACGGGACGACGGGCGACGACGTCGATTTCGCGCTGCTGGTCGATGGCCTCGAGGCCGAGCGCGAGCAGGGCATCACCATCGATGTCGCCTATCGCTTTTTCGCCACGCCAAAACGCAAATTCATCGTTGCCGATACGCCTGGCCACGAACAATACACGCGCAACATGGCGACGGGCGCGTCGACCGCCGATCTGGCCATCGTTCTGATCGACGCCCGGCAAGGCGTGCTGCGCCAGACAAGGCGCCACTCGATCATTGCCTCGCTCCTGGGCATCCGGCACATCGTGCTCGCCGTCAACAAGATCGATCTCGTCGGCTTCGACAAGGCGGTGTTCGAACGGATCATCGCAGACTACGCGCAGTTCTCACGTGAACTCGGTTTCCAGTCGATCGTGTCCATTCCGATGTCGGCCCGCTATGGCGACAACGTTACGGGCCGTTCCGATAGAACAGAATGGTATTCCGGGCCGACGCTGATCGAACATCTGGAAACCGTGTCGGTCAATGAAGCCGTTGTCGAACTGCCGTTCCGTTTTCCGGTGCAGTATGTGAATCGCCCCAATCTCGATTTTCGCGGTTTTGCCGGCACGATTGCGTCCGGCTCCGTCTCACCAGGCGACGAGGTCGTTGTCGCCAAATCCGGCAAGTCCGCTCATGTCAGGCGGATCGTCTCGCATGGCGGCGATCTGAGCCAGGCGGTGGCGGGCCAGGCCATCACCCTCGTCCTTGACGACGAGGTCGAGGTCTCGCGCGGTAACATGCTGGTGTCGCCGGCGGCGCGGCCGCAGGTCGCCGACCAGTTCGCCGCCAACATCGTCTGGTTCGACGAGCACGCGCTGCTGCCGGGCCGCTCCTATATCCTGCGGACCGAGACCGATCAGACCAGCGCCACCGTCACCGACCTGAAATACCGCGTCAACGTCAACGATTTTGCCCATGAGGCGGCCAAGTCGCTCGAAATGAACGAGGTCGGCATTTGCAACATCTCGACGCGGGCACCGATTGCCTTCGATATTTTCGCCGAGAACCGCACGACCGGCGCCTTCATCCTGATCGACCGCATCACCAACGCCACGGTCGGCGCCGGCATGATCCTGCATTCGCTGCGCCGCGCCGAGAACATCCACTGGCAATCGCTCGATGTCGGCAAGCACGGCCGCGCCGATCTGAAGAACCAGCGGCCCGCAGTGTTCTGGTTCACCGGGCTCTCTGGCTCGGGCAAGTCGACCATCGCCAACCTTTTCGAGAAGAAGCTGTTCGCCACCGGCCGCCACACCTACATCCTGGATGGCGACAATGTCCGCCACGGGCTCAATCGTGATCTTGGCTTCACCGACGCCGACCGCGTCGAAAACATTCGCCGCGTGGCCGAAGTGGCGCGCCTGATGGCCGATGCCGGGCTGATCGTCATTGTTTCCTTCATTTCGCCATTCAGCGCCGAAAGGCGCATGGCCAGGGAATTGATGGCCAGCGGTGAATTCGTAGAGGTGTTTGTCGACACACCCTTTGAGGAATGCGCCAGACGCGATCCGAAGGGCCTCTATGCGCGGGCGTTGAATGGCGAAATCAAGAATTTCACCGGCGTCGATTCGCCGTATGAAGCCCCGGAAAATCCCGAAATCCATCTCAAGACACTCGGCAAGTCGGCCGAGGAGATGGTAGAGGCCCTGGAACTCTGGCTGAACGAGCGCGACATTGCCGAAAACCAATACGATAGCGGCGGCGGCATCTGACGACGAAGCGATGCTCGGGGTGTTCGAGCGCCTTGCCCTGGCGGCGGGGCGAGAGGTGATGCGTGTTTTTGATGCCGGCTGCGCGGTCGATCAGAAATCAGACGCCTCGCCGGTGACCGAAGCCGATCGCGAGAGCGAAAAGATCATTCTCGCCGGGCTGCGCGCCGCCTTCCCCGATATCCCTTGCGTGGCTGAGGAAGAGGCATCGGCCGGCATCGTGCCGCCCGACCTCGATGATGCCTTCTTCCTGGTGGACCCACTCGACGGCACCAAGGAATTCGTCAACCGCAGGACCGACTTCACCGTCAACATCGCGCTCGTTCGCCACGGCGTGCCGGAGATCGGTGTGGTCTTTGCGCCATGCACCGGACGCTTCTTTTCCGGCCGGCCGGGCAGGGCGGAAGCAATCGATGTCAATGGCGATTACCAGATCATCGGCCGTCGGCCGATTTCGGCCAGAACGGGCGTGGCGCCACTGACCGTCGTCGCCAGCCGGTCCCACAATACGCCCGAGACCGAAGCCTATATCCGCACGGTGGGCGCTGCCGAGATCGTCTCGGTCGGCTCGTCGCTGAAATTCTGTCTTGTCGCCAGCGCCGAGGCCGACGTCTATCCGCGCTTCGGCCGCACCATGGAATGGGACACCGCGGCGGGTGACGCGGTGCTGCGCGCCGCAGGCGGGATGACGCGCTCGCTCGATGGTCAGCCGCTGGCCTACGGCAAGCGCAACCAGAGCGATGACGTGGATTTTGCCAATCCGCATTTCATCGCCAGCGGGAAGAGCGCGGGCCAACCTGACGCCGTGCGAGCGCGTCCTCGAAATTGACGGAAGCGCTCCCACAAAACCTTATGCTCTCCTGACGGACGGTTGCCATCGCGTGTTGGCGTTGTTATATTTACGTCTACACGGGGAAATTGGCTAATGCCGCTCAACATTCGCAGTGAAGAGGTAAACGTGCTTGCCGAAAAACTGGCAGCACGCACGCGCTTGAACAAGACGGCTGCCGTGAAGCTGGCCCTGGAGAACGAGTTGCGCCGCGCCGAAGAGGCGATCCCACTGTGGGAGCGGCTGAAGCCTTTGCGCGCGAAGATTGCGGCCTATCCGGACACCGGCCTTGCGGCGGACAGGGCGTTTTTCGATGACCTCAGCGGCGACTACTGATGTTCGTCGATGCGTCTGCAATCATCGCCATTATGACGGAAGAGCCTGACGCCGAGAACCTTGCGGCCGCGCTGGATGCCGCACGCTCTCCACGGCCGATCACATCGGTCGTGGCTGCATGGGAGGCGACAGTTGGGCTGTTTCGCAAAAAGCGCATTCCCATGGCAGAAGCTGAAGCGCGCGTGCAGGAGTTCCTTGAAGCGGCCGGGGTCCAGCTTATGGCGATTTCGAGCCGTGAGTTGACCGTCGCGCTGCAAGCCTTCGATCGCTATGGACGGCACCGCTATCCGGACGCTGAACGGAATAGTGCGCTCAATCTTGCCGACTGCTTCCACTATGCCACGGCGAAATCCTACCAGGCGCCGATCCTGACCATCGATGCGGGATTTGCGCTTACCGATGTCACGACTGTGGGTATCAAAACCTGATATTTACGCGGGAGCGCTACCGGCTAGATCGTAGTCGTGCGCGTGAGACTCTACGCGGCGGCGATTTGCGCCGAATTCGAGCCGATATAATTGCGGATCGTCTCGATGATCCGGTCCTGGTCGGCCTCGCTCAGATAGGGATGCATGGGCAGGCACAGGATACGCTTCGGCAGCTCCTCAGAAACGGCAAGACCTGTCGGCGTGCGCGGATAGTCGCGGTAGGCGATCTGGCTGTGCAGCGGCTTCACATAATAGATCACCGACGGAACGCCTTTTTCCCCGAGATGCGCCTTCAGCCCGTCCCGCTTCGGCGTCTCGATGGCATATTGCGCCCAGGCCGAACGGCCGCCGTCCAGGTTGCGCGCTGCCTTGACGATGTCGCCGAGGCCTTCGGCATACCGTTTGGCGACCGCTTGCCGGGCAACCATTTCGTCTTCAAGAATGGCCAGCTTCTCGATCAGGATCGCCGCCTGCAGAGTGTCGAGCCGCGAATTGATGCCGACGCGGACATTGTCATATTGGGTTTCGCCTTTGCCGTGGAAGGCGAACGAGCGAAGTTGCTCGGCCAGCGCATCGTCATTGGTGAACATCGCGCCGCCGTCGCCATAGCAGCCGAGCGGTTTTGCCGGGTAGAAGCTGGTCGAGCCGACCGCGCCGAACGAACCCAGCATCTTGCCGTCGCTCGAGCCGCCGATCGCTTGGGCGGCATCTTCGATCACCATCAGCCCTTCGCGGTTGGCGATGGCAATAATCGCCTCGTAATCGGCGGCGAGCCCGAACAGGTCGACGGGAATGATCGCCCTTGGCTTCAGCCGGCCTTCCGCCTTGATCATGGCGATGGCGGCTTCGAGGCTGGCGATGTCGATATTGTAGGTCTGCGGATCGACATCGACGAAAACCGGCTCGGCCCTGGCCAGCGCCACCACTTCCGCCGTCGCGGCGAAGGTGAAGCTCGGCACGAACACCGCGTCACCTGGACCGATGCCGGCCGCAAACAGCGGCAGCAGCAGCGCGTCGGTCCCGTTGGCGCAGGCTACGACATGCTTGGTGCCGACATAGGCGGCGAGCTTGTTTTCGAATTCGGTGACCTCAGGTCCGAGAATGTAGCGACCCTCGTCGACGACGCGGTCGATGGCGGCTTTCAGCCTGTCGCGGATTCGTTCGCGCTGCGCGCCTAGATCGATGAACTGCATGTCGGCCTCAAAACGGGGACTAGCCAGATAACCGGCCGCTGGTATCAGACTTGGCGCGGCCGAGAAAGCTGCACGGACCAAACCACAATTGCTCAAATGTCGCAGCCTGTTACCTCTTAGTCCGACAGGTCCGCATCAGACGCCGGAAATCCGGGGCTTTGTAGCGCACGACACGGCCTTCGTGTCGCACGCGCTCGGCTGGGCGAAACATAAAGTGATCGACGTCCTGCGCATCCTCAGCGCATCGCCGTCCAATCAGGCGATTTCATGCCGCCAGGGCGGATTGGCGCCGGCCCGCGACACGGTTACCGCCGCAGCCTTGGCGCCGAGCGCCAGCGCCTTGTGGATGGCGTCGTCCGATAGATTGGCGATCGCCTCCTTCGACAGCAGGCCTTGCTCGTGCAGCGAGGCCAGGATGCCGGCGTTGAACGTGTCGCCGGCGCCGACCGTATCGACCACCTCGACCTTGTCCGGCACGACCGTGACCTTGTGATCCCTGGTGTAGCCGATGGCGCCTTCGCTGCCATGGGTGACGACGATCAGCGTCGGGCCGCGCTCCAGCCAGTTGCGGACGACGTCCTCGTGCGAGCCGGCTTCGCCGAACCAGTTGAGGTCCTCGTCCGACAGTTTCACGATGTCGGCCATGGCCATCATCGAGCGGATGCGCCTGAGATGCTTGGCCTTGTCCGCTATGAAATTCGGCCGGATGTTGGGATCGAGCATCATGACGCGGCGGCTGTGCTCGCGCCGCATGAATTCCTCGTAGGCGGATCCGGCCGGCTCTGAGATCAGGCTGATGGCGCCGAACAGCATGGCTTCGATCTCGCTGCCGAGTTTCGGCAGATCGTCGATGGTCAGCATCCGTCCGGCTGTGTTTTCATCGTAGAACGTGTAGGTCGCCTGGCCGTTGTCCAGCCGCACGAAGGCGAGCGTGGTCGGCCGGGGCGATGTGTGCGCATAGGTGGAACTGACTTGGCTTGCGTCAAGCGCGTCCTTGAACTGGCTGCCGAACAGATCCGTCGACAGGCCGGAAAAGAAACCGGCGGGCGCTCCCAGCCGGCCGAGCGCTATTGCCGTGTTGAACACCGCGCCGCCGACATAGGGGGCAAAGGCCGGCTCGCCCTCAGTCGTGGTGCGTGGCAGCATGTCGATCAGGGCTTCGCCGCAACAGAGGATCATGATTTTCTGGTCTCCGGCGGATAGATCACACCCTTGCGGATGATGATGTTGGCGTAGAGCCGCGGCTCGCTTGTCGCCACGATCGCGTGCGCGGACCTGACCCGTTGATAGAAGTCGGCGCCGGCAAGCGCAACCACCTTGCGGCCCGGAGCACGCCTGGCGCAGATCGCCTCCATCTCGTGATGAACGGGATCGGCAATCAGGGGATCACCTTTGACCGAGGCGCGAAACAGCGCCTCCGGCACTGCGTCATCGACGGGCAATACGCTGAGGATGGCGTCGAGCATCGGAGCAAGATGATGACCGTCGGCGCGGATGAGCCGGTGTGCCTGTTCCTTCGCCGGGTAGTTTCCGTCGACAAGGGCGATCTCGTCGCCATGGCCCATTGCACGCAGCATCGCCAGAAGCTCCGGGCCGAGCAGGGCCGGGATTCCGATCAGCATTCAGGTGCTCCTGGAAATCGTGGTCGAACCGATGAGGAAGCGCTCGGAAAGCGGCAGACTGGCACCGCCCAGGGCACGTGCATGAATGCCGACAGTCCCCTCGCGCACGGCTGGAAGCTTCAGGCCTTCACCGTCGATCTTGCCGATAGCATCGATAACGGCATCGACGAGCCGGCGCCGCACGGCCTTCGGCATCCATCCGTCGATCACCGCCGCCTCGAAATCGATAACCGATGACGCCGCCACAATGGCATAGGCGAGCGCATGCGAGGCGCAGGCGATCCAATCGTCGAGCTCGACGCCGATTTCGCCCCAATCCTCCGGTGACGTCCACAGATGTGAGGCTTCGACGCCGCGCGCGTTGAGTGCCTTTTCCAGCATGGCGATCGACGCCACGCCGATCAATTGGGTCGGCTTGCCGTCCGGTCCAGGCACCGGCATCGAACCCAGCGCGCCGGCATTGCCGGTCGGTCCGCCGAAAAGGTGACCGTTCAGCACGATGCCGCCGCCGGCGAAGGCACCGATGTAGAAATAGACGAAGTCGCGTGCCGTGCCCGCTTTGCCGAACACCAGTTCGGCGCCGCAGGCAGAGGTAGCGTCATTTTGCAGGTAGACGGGGAATTCGCACTGTGCCTGGATGTCGGCGCGGATGTCTCGGTGGCGCCATTCGTCCATGACGTCGCGCGGCGCACCTGCCGTATCGGCCCAGCTCCACAATTCGAACGGCATGGCAATGCCAAGTCCGGCAATGCGCTTTTCCTGCGCCGGGATGAGTTCGCCGCGCATCGTCTTCATGCCGGAGGTGACGAACTCGACCGTCTCGCGCGGTGCCGGATAGCGGTAGGAATGCTGCAGCATCGAGCGCACATTGCCGAGAAAATCGATCAGCACGAGTTCGGCGCTGCGGCGGCCGATCTTCAGGCCGATGAAATAGGCGCCATCGGGATTGAGCGCCATCGGAATGGAAGGTTGGCCGATCTTGCCGCGCAGCGGCGCTTGGCGGACAAGAAGGTTGTCCTCCTCGAGCTCGCGCATGATGACCGAAACGGTCTGGGCCGAAAGTCCGGTCATGCGCGCAATGTCGGACTTCGCCAGGCTGCCGTGCTGACGCACCAGCGACAGCACCAGCCGCTCATTGTGGTCCCGCATGCCGCTCTGGTTGGTGCCGCGGTGAATGCGGCTTTTGGCTGCCTCGGGCGAACCGTGCCTTGGTATGCCGGTCTCCACCCCTTCTCCTCCCGTCGTTTCCCTTAATGCTTTTGGCCAGAATGAGTGACCGACGCCACGCTGTCAATAATAAATAAGAGTGATTTAATTATTGACAGGACCCTCAGTCTGGTATTCTCTTGTGGCAAGCGTCCACGCTGGGAGAAGTCGCTGGATGCTCATGCGATGCCGGTTGGCCGGCATCCGAACTGGTCCCACTGGGAGGAAAATCGTGACCAAGACAGCACTGCTAAGATCCACCGTTTTTGCCGCGGCCGGACTGGGTTTGATGGCATTCACCTCGGCTGCGTCCGCCGCCGATGTCGGCGCCTGCCTGATCACCAAGACCGACACCAACCCGTTCTTCGTCAAGATGAAGGAAGGCGCGAGCGCCAAGGCCAAGGAACTCGGCGTCGAACTCAAAGCCTACGCCGGCAAGATCGATGGCGACAGCGAGAGCCAGGTGGCGGCGATCGAAAGCTGCATCGCCGACGGCGCCAAGGGCATCCTGATCACCGCGTCGGATACCAAGGGCATCGTCCCGGCGGTGAAGAAGGCACGTGACGCCGGTCTGCTGGTGATCGCGCTGGACACGCCGCTTGATCCGCTCGACGCCGCCGACGCGACCTTTGCGACCGACAATCTGGAGGCCGGCAGGCTGATTGGTGCCTGGGCCGCAGCGACGCTCGGCGACAAGGCGAAGGATGCCAGGATTGGCTTCCTCGACCTGACGCCCTCGCAGCCGACGGTCGACGTCCTGCGCGACCAGGGCTTCATGATGGGCTACGGTATCGACGTGAAGGACCCCAACAAGATCGGCGATGAGGATGATCCGCGTATCGTCGGCCACGACGTCACCAACGGCAACGAGGAAGGCGGCCGCAAGGCGATGGAGAACCTCCTCCAGAAGGATCCTGGCATCAACGTCATCCACACCATCAACGAGCCGGCAGCCGTCGGCGCCTACCAGGCGCTCAAGGCCGTGGGTCTCGAAGGCAATGTGCTGATCGTGTCGGTCGATGGCGGCTGCCCCGGCGTGAAGTCGGTCGCCGAGGGCGTGATCGGTGCGACCTCACAGCAATATCCGCTGCAGATGGCGGCACTCGGCATCGAAGCGATCGCCGCTTACGCCAAGGACGGGACGAAGCCCAAGCCGACCGAAGGCAAGGATTTCTTCGACACCGGCGTCAACCTCGTGACCGACAAGCCCGCGGAGGGCGTGAAGTCCATCGACACCAAGGAAGGCCTCGCCAAGTGCTGGGGCTGATGCCGGTCTGACAGGCAACAGACCGAAGCGGCCAGGGGCTTGATCCCCGGCCGCTTCGGGTGGACGATGCGGAAATCGCAAGCGCGAGCAATTCCGGCGGCAGATCGGGAACGGTTGGACGGGCGTCGGCGCGTAGCTGAAGCCTCATGGGAGGAAACATGTCTCAGGTTCAGGAATTCGAAAAGGCTCTCGCGAACAGCGAGACAAGCGTTGCTGCTTTTGACGAGCATGGTACGTCGCTCGTCAAGCGCATCCAGCATTTCCTGCATTCCACTCCGGCTGCGGTGCCGCTGATCGTGCTGGTCCTGTCGATCGCTGTCTTTGGCGTCACGATCGGAGGACGGTTCTTTTCGTCCTACACGCTGACGCTGATCCTGCAGCAGATCGCCATCGTCGGTATTCTCGGCGCCGCGCAGACGCTGGTCATCCTGACAGCCGGCATCGACCTGTCAATCGGCGTGATCATGGTGATTTCGGCCGTGATCATGGGCAATTGCGCGGTCACCTATGGCCTGCCGACCTTGCTTGCCGTGGTGATCGGGCTTGCCGCCGGCGGGGCCTGCGGGCTGCTCAACGGGCTGCTGGTCGCCTACATGAAGCTGCCGCCCTTCATCGTCACGCTCGGCACCTGGAACATCGTCATGGCCACGAACTTCATCTATTCGGCCAATGAGACGATCCGTGACGCCGACGTCGACGTCCAAGCCCCGCTGCTGCATCTGTTTGGCCTGAACTTCAAGGTCGGCACGGCGGTGCTGACGTTCGGCGTCATTGCCATGGTCGTGCTGGTGCTGTTCTTGTGGTATGTGCTCAATCACACGGCATGGGGCCGTCATGTCTACGCTGTCGGCGACGATCCGGAGGCAGCGAAGCTGTCGGGCATCCAGACCAAGAAGGTGCTGATCTCGGTCTACACGCTTGCCGGGCTGATCGCCGCTTTCGCTGCCTGGGTCTCCATCGGCCGCAACGGCTCGATCTCGCCGTCCGCTGCCGTCACCGACTACAATTTGCAGGCGATCACCGCGACGGTGATCGGCGGCATTTCCCTCTTCGGCGGGCGCGGCTCTATTCTGGGCACGCTGTTCGGCGCGATGATCGTCGGCGTCGTTTCGATGGGCCTCAACATGCTGGGCGCCGATCCGCAATGGAAAGTGCTGCTCACCGGTGTGCTGATCATCGGCGCCGTGGCGATCGACCAGTGGATCAGAAAGGTTTCGGTGTAACCATGACCCAGGAGCCCATCCTCACCGCGCGCGGCCTCGTCAAGCGCTACGGCCGCGTCACCGCACTGAACAGCTGCGACTTCGATCTCTATCCGGGAGAGATCCTGGCCGTGATCGGCGACAATGGAGCCGGCAAGTCGACGCTGATCAAGGCGATCTCGGGCGCCGTTGTCCCGGACGAGGGGATCATCGAGTTGGACGGCAAGCAGGTGCTCTTCAAGTCGCCCATCGAAGCCCGCGAAGCCGGCATCGAAACCGTCTACCAGAACCTGGCGCTGTCGCCGGCGCTGTCGATCGCCGACAACATGTTCCTCGGTCGCGAGATCCGCAAACCGGGTTTTCTGGGCGACTGGCTGCGCATGCTCGACCGCCCGGCAATGGAAAAGCGCGCCCGCGACAAGCTCACCGAACTTGGCCTGATGACCATCCAGAACATCAGCCAGGCCGTGGAAACGCTCTCGGGCGGCCAACGCCAGGGCGTGGCGGTGGCGCGCGCCGCCGCCTTCGGCTCGAAGATGGTCATCATGGATGAGCCGACGGCGGCGTTAGGCGTCAAGGAGAGCCGCCGCGTGCTCGAACTGATCCTCGACGTGAAGAAGCGCGGCCTGCCGATCGTGCTGATCTCCCACAACATGCCGCATGTCTTCGAGGTGGCCGACCGCATTCACATCCATCGGCTGGGCCGTCGCCTCTGTGTCATCGATCCCAAGCAATATACGATGTCGGACGCCGTCGCCTTCATGACCGGAGCGAAGCTTCCGCCGGAGGCGGCACTGGCGGCCTGATGCATGTCGCCCAAAAGCATGCCCTCGGGCGCGAACCGAGGGTGCGCTGCGGTTTTGGGACGATATGCACATAACTAAGACTCTAAGATGCGTCGCAGACGCCGCCCAAACGCGACGCACTTCAAGTTGCTAAAACCGCCGCTGGGTAAGCTTCCCCGCGGCAATCTAACTCGATTGAACGCATAACAATATGCGCTAGCATGGGCTGGGAGGAATGGTGAAAGCCGGTATGATCATGGCAACCGCACGAGAGGCAGCATGACGCGCGCGATGACATCCAAAACCCCCATTCTCGAAAACTCCGATCCCAAGGCGCTTGCCGACGAAGTCTTGAAGGCCCTCAAATACAGGCTCGGCAAGGGGACCAGTGTCGCGACGCAATACGACTGGCTCACCGCCTCGATAAAGGTCGTGCGCGACCATATCGTCGATCATTGGATGCAGGCAACGCAAGAGGCCTACGCCCATCAGGAAAAGCGCGTCTATTACCTGTCACTGGAATTCCTCATCGGTCGCCTGATGCGCGACGCCTTCTCCAATCTCGGCCTGATGGACAATATGCGCGAAGCGCTGCGGTCTCTCGGCGTCGACCTCGACCTCATCGCGGCCCTCGAACCAGATGCAGCGCTTGGCAATGGCGGTCTCGGCCGGCTCGCCGCCTGCTTCATGGAAAGCATGGCAACCGTCGACATTCCCGCGCATGGCTATGGCATTCGCTACGCCAATGGCATGTTCCGGCAGGAAATCCATGGCGGCTGGCAGGTTGAGCTGCCCGAGACCTGGCTCGATCACGGCAACCCCTGGGAGTTCGAGCGGCGCGAACGCTCATTCGAGGTCGGTTTCGGCGGCTCGGTGGAATCGATCACCTCGAAGGACGGCAGGCTTGAGCGCCACGTCTGGAAGCCGATCGAACATGTTCTGGCGGTTGCCTACGATACGCCGGTGGTTGGCTGGCGGGCCAACCGCGTCAACACGCTGCGGCTCTGGTCCGGCATGC
Source organism: Mesorhizobium sp. WSM4819 (assembly GCF_055811215.1). Taxonomy (NCBI): domain Bacteria; kingdom Pseudomonadati; phylum Pseudomonadota; class Alphaproteobacteria; order Hyphomicrobiales; family Phyllobacteriaceae; genus Mesorhizobium; species Mesorhizobium sp. WSM4819. The sequence goes on along the minus strand of NZ_JBVVQO010000007.1, from coordinate 51,381 downwards.
CGATCGATCCGATCCTGCTCGACAAGTTCAACGCCGGCGACCACATCGGTGCGCTCGCCGAAAGCAACAAGGCCGATGCCTTGTCGCGCGTCCTTTACCCTGCCGATTCCCACAAGGCCGGTCAGGAGCTGCGCCTCAGGCAAGAGTATTTCTTTTCCACCGCATCGTTGCAGGATATCATTCAGCGTCATCTCAGCCAGTATGGCGACCTGCAGTCGCTGCCCGACAAGGCGGCGATCCATCTGAACGACACCCATCCGGCCATCGCCGTGCCCGAGCTGATGCGCCTGTTGATGGATGTCCACGGCATGGATTTCGATCAGGCCTGGAGCATCACCAAGCGCACTTTCGGCTACACCAACCACACACTGCTTCCAGAGGCGCTCGAAAGCTGGCCGGTGCCGCTGTTCGAGCGGCTGTTGCCGCGCCATATGCAGATCGTCTACGCCATCAACGCCGAAGTGCTGCTGGAGGCGCGCGCCTCCGATCAGTTTTCTGACGAGCAGATCAGCCAGATCTCGCTGATACAGGAAAACGGCGAGCGCCGGGTGCGCATGGGCAATCTGGCGTTTGTCGGCTCGCACTCGATCAACGGCGTCTCTGCCCTTCACACCGAGCTGATGAAGGAAACGGTGTTTGCCGAGCTCCACCGACTCTACCCCGACCGCATCAACAACAAGACCAACGGCATCACGCCGCGGCGCTGGCTGATCCAGTGCAATCCCGGTCTCACCGCGCTCACCCGCGAGGCGATCGGCGACCGCTTCCTCGACGATATAGACGCGATCAAGGAGCTCGATGCCTTTGCCGACGACGCCGCCTTCCGCGACAAGTTCGCGGCAGTCAAGCGGGCGAACAAGGCCAAGCTCGCCAATCTCGTCGCCGACCGCCTCGGCATCAGGATCGATCCCTCGGCGCTGTTCGACATCCAGATCAAGCGCATCCACGAATACAAACGCCAGCTCCTGAACATCCTCGAAACAGTCGCGCTCTACGACCAGATCCGCTCCCATCCCGAGCGCAACTGGATGCCACGCGTCAAGTTCTTCGGCGGCAAGGCGGCGCCCAGCTATCACAATGCCAAGCTGATCATCAAACTCGCCAACGACGTCGCCAAAGTCATCAACCGCGACCCGGCCGTTCGCGGCTTGCTCAAAGTGGTGTTCGTGCCGAACTACAATGTCAGCCTGGCCGAGATCATGATCCCGGCCGCCGATCTTTCGGAGCAGATATCGACCGCCGGGATGGAAGCCTCCGGCACCGGCAACATGAAATTTGCGCTGAACGGTGCGCTGACCATCGGCACGCTCGACGGCGCCAATGTCGAGATCAAGGAATGCGTCGGCGACGACAACATCTTCGTTTTCGGCCTGACCACCGAAGAGGTCGCCGAGCGGCGCAGCAACGGCTACGATCCGCGATCGGTGATCGAAGCCTCTCCCGAACTGGCGCAGGCCGTGGCTGCCGTTTCGACGGGCGTCTTTTCGCCTGACGATCCGGAACGCTATCGCGACCTGATGAACGGCCTCTATCAGAGCGACTGGTTCATGGTCGCCGCGGATTTCGATGCCTACGCCTCAACCCAGCGCGATGTCGACGCCGTCTGGCGCGACAGCCCGGATTGGTACGCCAGGGCAATTCGCAATGTCGCCCGCGTCGGCTGGTTCTCGTCCGATCGCACGATCCGCCAATATGCGAAAGAAATCTGGAACGTGCCCGTTTGATATGATTGCATGAGGCCACGAACAACGTGGTCCGGGTGCCGGGGAGGGTCACTGCCTGATGAGGAAGCCGCGCGCGACCGCTGCGACAAGCGGGCCGGATGGACTGGCGTCAGCCGGTGATGTCGCGGCAATTGTCGCCGGCACGCATGGTGATCCTTTCGCTGTCCTCGGTGTGCACGAGGTCGACAAGGGCTTTGTCGCCCGCTGCTTTGTCCCTCATGCCGAGTTCGTCACTGCCTATACGCTGACCGGCAAGAACGCCGGCGAACTCTCCAGGCGCGACGAAGGCGGCTTCTTCGAGGGCAGCCTGTCGCTCAGAAAGCGTCAGCCGCTGCGCTATCACGCGCGCAATGCCGGCGGTGACTGGTGGCTGACCGATCCCTATTCGTTCGGTCCGGTACTGGGTCCGCTGGACGACTATTACATCGCCGAAGGTTCGCACCTCAGGCTGTTCGACAAGCTCGGGGCGCATCTCATCGATCACGAGGGTGCATCCGGCGTGCATTTCGCCGTCTGGGCGCCCAATGCAAGGCGCGTTTCGGTGGTCGGCGACTTCAACGAATGGGACGGCCGCAGGCATACGATGCGCGTCCGCCGCGACACCGGCATCTGGGAGTTGTTCATCCCCGACATCGGTGCCGGACGGCCATACAAATACGAGATCATCGGGCCCGATGGCGTGAGGCTGCCGCTGAAGGCCGATCCGTTCGCTTTCAAGTCCGAACTGCGACCGGCCACCGCTTCGGTGACGGCGCTTCCGCCGGCGCATCAATGGGGTGACGAGGCGCACCGCGATTTCTGGCGCAACGCCGACGCCCGCCGCGAGGCGGTGTCGATCTATGAGGTCCATGCCGGCTCCTGGCAGCTTCACGACGACGGCAGCTTCCTGTCATGGGACGAGCTTGCCTACCGGCTGATCCCGTATGTTGTCGACACGGGTTTCACCCATATCGAACTCATGCCGATCTCCGAACATCCCTATGATCCGTCCTGGGGCTATCAGACGACGGGCCTCTACGCGCCGTCGGCCCGCTTCGGCGATCCGGACGGTTTTGCCCGGTTCGTCGACGGCGCCCACCGCGCCGGCATCGGCGTCATCCTGGACTGGGTGCCGGCGCATTTTCCGGTGGACGCGCATGGCCTGGCCAATTTCGACGGCACCGCGCTCTATGAGCATGCCGACCCGCGCAAGGGCTTCCATCCCGACTGGAACACCGCGATCTACAATTTCGGCCGGCGCGAGGTGGTCTCGTTCCTGGTCAACAATGCGCTGTTCTGGGCCGAAAAATACCATGTCGACGGTTTGCGCGTCGATGCCGTCGCCTCGATGCTCTACCTCGACTATTCGCGCAAGGCCGGCGAATGGATTCCCAACGAAAAAGGCGGGCGCGAAAACCTCGAGGCGGTCAGCTTCCTCCAGAGGATGAACAAGGAAGTCTATGGCCATCATCCGGGTGTGATGACGATCGCCGAGGAATCGACCTCATGGCCAAAAGTTTCGCAGCCGGTACATGAGGGCGGGCTGGGTTTCGGCTTCAAGTGGAACATGGGCTTCATGCACGACACGCTGGAGTATTTCTCCAAAGAGCCGATTTTCCGCAAGCATCACCACGGCGACATCACCTTCGGTCTGGTCTACGCCTTCTCAGAGAATTTCGTGCTGCCGCTCTCCCATGACGAGGTCGTGCACGGCAAGGGGACGCTGCTTGGCAAGATGGCCGGCGACGACTGGCAGAAATTCGCGACGCTGCGCGCCTACTACGCCTTCATGTGGGGCTACCCCGGCAAGAAGCTGTTGTTCATGGGGCAGGAATTCGCCCAGCGCCGCGAGTGGAGCGAGGCGCGCGCACTCGACTGGAACCTGCTCGATTTCCGGGCCCACCGCGGCGTCTGGCAGACGGTGCGCGATCTCAACTATCTCTACCGCTCACGGCCGGCGTTGCATGCGCGCGATTGCGAACCGGAGGGCTTTTCCTGGCTGATCGTCGACGACAGCGCCAACTCGGTCTTTGCATGGCTGCGCAGTGCACCGGGCGGAGCCCCGGTCGCCGTCATCTCCAATTTTACGCCGGTGCCGCGCGACAATTACCGCGTGCCGTTGCCAATGGCTGGAAGATGGCGCGAGATCATCAACACGGACGCCTCCGACTATGGCGGTTCCGGCAAGGGCAATGACGGTGCCGTCGAGGCTCGGAAGGAAGCAGGAGGCATCTCGGCGACGATGCTGTTGCCGCCGCTGTCGACGATCATGCTCGAATTTGCTCCGGACTAGGCGATGTCTCGCAGCGCGTAACTTGGGAGGATAAGAATGGCAGAGATAAAACGGACCCAGCCGCTGGCGCGCGATGCCATGGCCTATGTTCTGGCCGGCGGCCGTGGCAGCCGCCTCAAGGAATTGACCGACCGGCGCGCCAAACCGGCGGTCTATTTCGGCGGCAAGACGCGCATCATCGATTTTGCGCTCTCCAATGCGCTCAATTCCGGTATTCGCCGCCTCGGCGTGGCCACCCAGTACAAGGCGCACTCGCTGATCCGCCACCTGCAGCGCGGCTGGAACTTCCTTCGGCCCGAGCGCAACGAGAGCTTCGACATCCTGCCGGCCAGTCAGCGCGTATCGGAAACGCAATGGTATGAGGGCACGGCCGATGCCGTCTACCAGAACATCGACATCATCGAGGCCTACGGGCCCGAATACATGGTCATCCTGGCCGGCGATCACGTCTACAAGATGGACTATGAGCTGATGCTTCGCCAGCATGTCGACGCCGGCGCCGACGTCACCGTCGGCTGCCTCGAAGTGCCGCGCATGGAGGCGACCGGCTTCGGCGTCATGCATGTCGACAAGAAGGACACCATCATCTCCTTCATCGAGAAGCCCGCCGATCCGCCCGGCATTCCCGACAAGCCGGATTTTGCCCTGGCCTCGATGGGCATCTACGTATTCAAGACCAAGTTCCTGATGGAGCAGCTGCGCCGCGACGCGGCCGAACCGGGCTCAAGCCGTGACTTCGGCAAGGACATCATCCCCTATGTCGTCGAGCACGGCAAGGCGATCGCCCATCGCTTCGCCAAATCCTGCGTGCGCTCGACCGCCGAGAACGAAGCCTACTGGCGCGATGTCGGGACCGTCGACGCCTATTGGGAAGCCAATATCGACCTCACCGACATCACGCCCGAGCTCGATCTCTACGACCGCGACTGGCCGATCTGGACCTATGCCGAGCTGAAGCCGCCGGCGAAGTTCGTGCATGACGAGGATGGTCGCCGTGGCTCGGCGGTATCCTCGCTGGTCTCGGGCGATTGCATCGTCTCAGGCGCGTCGCTGAAGCGAAGCCTGATCTTCACCGGCGCGCGCATCAACTCCTATTCGACGCTCGAGGACGTCGTCATGCTGCCCGACTGCCAGGTCGGCCGCAGCGCGAGATTGAAGCGCGTGGTGATCGATCATGGCGTCAGGATTCCCGAAGGGCTCGTGGTCGGCGAGGATCCCGTCCTCGACGCCAAGCGCTTCCGCGTTTCCGAAAAGGGCATCTGCCTCGTCACGCAGGCCATGATCGACAAACTGGGACTGTCGTGAATGCAGGTCCTGTCGGTCACGCCCGAAATATTCCCTCTGATCAAGACTGGCGGGCTTGCCGACGTGACCGGCGCGTTGCCCATCGCGCTCGCCGGCAAGGGCGTGGCGATGCGCACGCTTGTTCCCGGCTATCCCCAGATCATCGATGCCTTCAAGAAGAAAAAACCCGTTCACCACTATCCGCTGCTGCAAGGCGGCAAGGCTTCGGTCCATGCCGTCCAGATCGCCGGGCTCGACCTGTTCGTGCTCGACGCGCCGCATCTGTTCGATCGCCCCGGCGGCCCCTATGGCAATGCCACCGGCGCCGACTGGCCGGACAATTGGCGGCGTTTCGCGGCCCTGAGCCAGGTTGGCGGCGACATCGCCGGCGGCGCCGTCTCGGGTTACCAGCCTGACATCGTCCATGCCCATGACTGGCAATCGGCGATGTCGCTGGCCTATATGCGCTACGGCAAGGCGGTCGGCACGCCGTCAATGATCACCGTCCACAATCTCGCTTTCCAGGGCCAGTTCGGCGCCGGCATCTTTGGCGAACTCGGCTTGCCGGCGGCGGCCATGGCGCTCGACGGCGTCGAATATTACGGCGGCGTCGGTTTCCTCAAGGCTGGCCTGCAGGCCGCCTGGGCCATCACCACAGTCAGCCCGACCTATGCGCAGGAGATCCGCTCGCCGGAATTCGGCATGGGGCTCGATGGCCTCATCAACATGCGGTCCGTCGATCTCTATGGCATCGTCAACGGCATCGACACCGAGATATGGAACCCTGAAACCGACAAGCATCTGGTCTCCAGCTACACGGCCAGGACGTTGAAGGCGCGGCACCCCAACCGGACCGCCGTCGAGGATCGTTTCAACCTTGACCGCGACGACAGTCCGATCGTCTGCGTGATCAGCCGGCTCACCTGGCAGAAGGGAATGGACATACTGGCAACGGTCGTCGACGGGATTGTTGCGAGGGGTGCCCGCCTGGCGATCCTGGGGTCCGGCGACGCCGGCCTGGAAGGCGCGCTGCTGGCCGCCGCCGCCCGCCATCGCGGTCGCATCGGCGTCGTCGTCGGTTATGACGAGGCGCTTTCCCACACCATGCAGGGCGGCTGTGACGCAATCATCATCCCGTCGCGCTTCGAGCCTTGCGGACTGACGCAGCTTTACGGCCTGCGCTATGGCTGCGTGCCGGTCGTCGCACGCACCGGCGGTCTTGCCGACACGATCATCGACGCCAATGAAGCTGCGATTTCGGCAGGTGTGGCGACCGGCTTCCAGTTCGCACCCGCCGATGCCGGCGCCTTGCTGCACGCTATCCGCCGGCTGGTCGCGGCGCACGCCAACCCTGCGATCTGGACGTCGATGCAGCGGCAAGGCATGAAGGCGGATGTGTCGTGGGATAAAAGCGCAGAAAAATACCTCGAACTCTATCGCTGGCTGCTTTCGAAAAGGGCTTGACGCATGATACGCACCGTCGCCACCAAACCTTATCTCGACCAGAAGCCCGGCACATCCGGGCTGCGCAAGAAAGTGCCGGTGTTCCAGCAGGAGCACTATGCCGAGAACTTCATCCAGTCGATTTTCGATGCGCTGGACGGGTTCAAGGGCAAGACGCTGGTGATCGGCGGCGACGGCCGCTTCTACAACCGCGAGGTCATCCAGAAGGCCATCGCCATGGCGGCGGCAAACGGTTTCGGCAAGGTGATGGTCGGGCAGGGCGGCATCCTGTCGACGCCGGCCGCTTCCAACATCATTCGCAAATACAACACCTTCGGCGGCATAATCCTGTCGGCCAGCCACAATCCGGGCGGCCCGCACGAGGATTTCGGCATCAAATACAATGCCGGCAATGGCGGCCCGGCACCGGAAAAGCTGACCGACGCGATCTTCGCCAAGACCAAGATGATTTCGAGCTTCAAGACCGCCGATATCGGCACGGTCGACCTCGACACGATCGGTACCGTCGAGGCGGGCGGCATGACCGTCGAGGTGATCGACCCGGTCGCCGACTATGCCGAGCTGATGGAAAATCTGTTCGATTTCGATGCGTTGCGTGGGCTGTTCAAGTCAGGCTTCCGCATGCGCTTCGACGCCATGCATGCCGTGACCGGTCCCTATGCCAAGGAGATCCTGGAAAACCGGCTCGGCGCGCCGAAAGGCACCGCCCGCAACTTCGTTCCCCTGCCGGATTTCGGCGGCCACCACCCAGACCCGAACCTGGTCCACGCAAAGCACCTCTATGACGAGATGATGGGACCGGATGCGCCGGATTTCGGCGCCGCTTCCGACGGCGACGGCGACCGCAACCTGATCATCGGCAAGGGCATTTTCGTCACCCCGTCGGATTCGGTGGCTATGCTTGCCGCCAATGCTCATCTGGCGCCGGGCTACAAGGCTGGCCTGAAAGGCATCGCCCGCTCGATGCCGACCAGCGGTGCAGCCGACCGCGTCGCGGAAAAGCTCGGCATCGGCATCTATGAAACGCCGACCGGCTGGAAATTCTTTGGCAATCTGCTCGATGCCGACATGGCGACGATCTGCGGCGAGGAAAGTGCCGGAACCGGCTCCAACCATGTCCGCGAAAAGGACGGGCTGTGGGCCGTGCTTTTGTGGCTCAATATCCTCGCTGCCCGCGGCGAAAGCGCCAAGCAGATCGTCACCGAGCACTGGGCCGCCTATGGCCGCAATTACTACTCACGCCATGACTATGAGGAGGTCGAGACCGACCGCGCCAATGCGCTGGTCGACGAATTGCGGGCCAGGCTCGCTTCCTTGCCCGGCACCAGCGTGCGCGGCATGAAGATCGCCAGCGCCGACGATTTCGCCTATCACGACCCGGTCGACGGCTCGATAGCCAGGAACCAGGGCATCAGGGTGCTGTTCGAAGGCGGATCGCGCGTCGTCTTCCGTCTCTCCGGCACCGGTACCTCGGGGGCGACGCTGCGCGTCTATATCGAGCGCTACGAGCCGGACAAGTCCAGGCACGATCTCGACACGCAGGAGGCGCTTGCCGACCTGATTGCGGCAGCCGATGATATTGCCGGGATACGCAGCCATACCGGCCGCGCCGAGCCGAGCGTGATTACGTGAGTTTGGTTGACAGCCGGCCGTCTGAGTTCGGCCTGCGTTGCGAGGCTCCCCCTTCTCCCCTTGGGGGGGAAGGTGGCCGAGCGAAGCTCGGTCGGATGAGGGGTGTTCCAGCTTGGCGCACACCTTTGCTCAAATCGCCCATGCCTCGTTTCTTCCAGCACCCCTCATCCGTCTCGGCGCTGCGCGCCAATCCACCTTCTCCCACAAGGGGAGAAGGGGTCGCCGTATGAACTCACTCGGTGCCACCGTCACCCGCGGCGGCATCCGCTTTGCCGCATGGTCGTCCGCGGCCAGCCGGCTCTGGGTCTCGATCTTCGACGAGCAGGGAGAGAGGGAGATCGACCGGCTCGAACTCCAGCCGGAAGGCGAGGGCGTTCACGCGCTTTTCGTTACCGGCCTCGCCGCCGGCACCCGATACGGATTTCGCGCCGATGGCGATTATACGCCCGAGAACGGGCTTTGGTTCGATCCCGACAAGCTGCTGGTCGACCCCTATGCCGTCGAAATCGACAGGTCTTATGTCTATGACGTCAGGCTCGCCGCGCGCCGGGGCGAGGGCACGGACACTGCGCCGCTGCTGCCGAAGGCGATTACCGCCACCCTGCCGCGGCCGGTGCCCGTCTTGCCGCCGCTGTTCCAGCCCGGTGGCCTGATCTATGAAGTGCCGGTGCGCGCCTTCACCATGCTGCATCCGGACATCCCGAAGCACCAGCGCGGGACGGTTGCAGCCCTTGCCCATCCGGCTATCGTCGAGCACCTGAAAAAGCTCGGGGTCGGGGCGGTCGAACTGATGCCGGTGACGGCATCGATCGACGAGCGGCATTTGCCGCCGCTCGGGCTGCGCAATGCCTGGGGCTACAATCCCGTGACCTTCATGGCGCTCGACCCGCGCCTGGCGCCCGGCGGTCTCGCTGAATTGCGGCAGACGGTTGCCACGCTGCGTGAGGCCGGTATCGGCGTCATCCTCGATCTTGTCTTCAACCACACCGGCGAAAGCGACAGGCTTGGGCCGACGCTGTCGCTGCGCGGTCTCGACAGCCGCGCCTACTACCGGCATCGGCCGGACGGCAGCTTGATCAACGACACCGGCACCGGCAACACCGTCGCTTGTGATCATCCGGTCGTCAGGGAAATGGTCCTCGACACGCTTCGTCACTTTGTCCGCCATGCCGGCGTCGATGGTTTCCGCTTCGATCTGGCGCCCATTCTGGGGCGGGTCGATGGCGCGTTCGACGCCGCTGCGCCACTGCTCATGGCTATTCGGGATAATCCGCTCCTTGGCGACCGGGTGCTCATCGCCGAGCCATGGGATATCGGCCCGGACGGCTATCAGCTTGGCAATTTTCCGCCGCCCTTCCTCGAATGGAACGACAGATATCGCGACGACATCCGCCGGTTCTGGCGCGGCGACAGCGGGATGGTCGGCGCGCTCGCCACCCGGCTTGCCGGCTCGTCCGACGTGTTTGCCAAGCCAGGCCAGCAGACGAGCCGCAGCGTCAATTTCATCGCCGCGCATGACGGCATGACGCTGGCCGACATTGTTGCCTACGAGCACAAGCACAATGAGGCCAATGGCGAGCAGAACCGCGATGGCCACGACGACAATCTGTCCTGGAACAATGGCGTCGAGGGCGAGACCGGCGACCGGGCGATCGTTACGGCACGTTTCCATGACCGATGTGCGCTGCTGGCCACGCTGTTTGCCTCACGCGGCACGATCATGCTGACCGCCGGAGACGAATTCGGCCGCACCCAGAAGGGCAACAACAACGCCTATGCGCAGGACAACGAGATCACCTGGCTCGACTGGTCCGGGCGCGATCGGGCGCTGGAACAATACGCCGTTTTGCTCGCCGCGACGCGTCGTTGCGTGCCGGCGCTTTCCGACACGCGCTTCCTGACAGGAGAGCCGCCGCCCGGATCAGAGCAACCGGACGCGGTCTGGCTCACTGAAACCGGCACGCCGCTCGACGAGGCAGGCTGGCACGATCCGGCGCGGCACCGCCTGGTCATGATGCTCGGCAGCGATGATTGCCGCCTTGCCGCGGTCATCAATGGCGATCGCCGGGCGTGTATGTTCACGCTGCCGGAGCACGACGGATTTCGCTGGCAGCCAGCCATCGAAGCATCGGACGGCGCAGCCGGAATTTCACGGCCGGTGCCGGGGCGAACGGTGATTTTCATGATCGAACACGAAGCCGCGCAGGCTCAGATAAAGGAGAACCCGAGTGGCAAGTGACCACGCCGAGTGGTGGCGCGGCTGCGTCATCTACCAGATCTACCCGCGCTCCTTCCAGGACACGACGGGGGACGGCAGTGGCGATCTGCGTGGTATCACATCGAGGCTGGCGCATGTCGCATCGCTTAGCGCTGACGCCGTCTGGCTGTCGCCCTTCTTCAAGTCGCCGATGGCCGATATGGGCTACGACGTATCCGACTATACATCCGTCGATCCGATGTTCGGCACATCAGAGGATTTCGACGCAGTGGTCGCCGAGGCGCACAGTCTCGGCCTGAAAGTCATTATCGACCAGGTTCTGTCGCATTCGTCCGACCGGCACGAATGGTTCGTCGAAAGCCGCGCGAGCCGCGATAATCCCAGGGCGGACTGGTATGTCTGGTCCGATCCGAAGCCAGATGGCACCGCGCCCAACAACTGGCTGTCGGTCTTCGGCGGCCCAGCCTGGGAGTGGGACGCGACCCGCAGGCAATATTACATGCACAATTTCCTCGCCTCGCAGCCGGACCTCAATTTCCACAATCCGGAGGTTCAGGACGCCCTGCTGGAAACGGTGCGGTTTTGGCTGGAGCGCGGCGTCGACGGGTTTCGCCTCGATACCGTTAACTACTATGTCCATGACCGCTGGCTGCGCAGCAACCCGCCCCTGGCGTCAAGCGTCGCAGGCACCAACACCGAAACCAATCCGTACCTCTATCAGGAGCATTTGTTTGACAAGACGCAGCCCGAAAACCTGGCTTTCCTCAAGCGGTTTCGGGCGCTGCTCGACGAATATGAGGGCCGCGTCGCTGTCGGCGAGGTCGGCGACGAAGCCCGTTCGTTGCAGACGCTCGCGGCCTACACCGGCGGCGGCGACAAGCTCGACATGTGCTACACATTCGACCTGCTCGGTCCGCAATTCTCGGCGGCGCATGTGCGTGGCTGCGTCGAAGCGTTCGAGAGTGCTGTCTCCGATGGCTGGGTCTGCTGGGCGTTTTCCAACCACGATGTCGTTCGCCATGTGACGCGATGGACAAGGCCCGGCGGCGACCCGGAAAGGACGGCGAAGTTCTCCATCGCGCTGCTGTCATGCCTGCGTGGATCGATCTGCCTCTATCAGGGTGAGGAACTCGGGCTGGAGGAGGCGGAATTGGCGTTCGAGGATCTGCGCGATCCTTACGGCATCCGCTTCTGGCCGGGGTTCAAGGGCAGGGATGGCTGCCGCACGCCGATGGTGTGGGAGAAGGGCGCCAACAATGCCGGCTTTTCAATCGGCAAGCCGTGGCTTCCAATCCCGGAAAGCCATCGCGCCCGCGCGGTCGATATCCAGAACGGCGAGGAAAAGTCAGTTCTGGCCAGCTATCGGGCGATGCTGGCGTTGCGCAAGCGGCATGCGGCGCTGGTACAAGGTTCGATCCGTTTTCTCGATGCCGAGGGCGAAGTGCTTGCCTTCATTCGCGAAGGCGGCGGCGAGAAGGTGCTGTGCGTTTTCAACTTCGCCGAGGAGCCGGCCAACTGGCCGTTGCCGCAGGGTATCGATGTCGCAGAGACGATCGACCTTGGCGCTGGTGCCGCCTTGCAGGAAAAGATTCTGTCGCTGCCGCCGTTGGGCTGCTTTCTCGGACGGGCCGGCTGATCTCTCCAGCTCACTGAACAAGCACAGAGCGCCCGCAAGTCGCGCCCATGACCCGGACATCGGCCTCGCCGACGCGCACGCCCAGCGTCCCAAGCACGTTGTAAACCAATTCGTCGACCGGCGCCGTCACGCCGTTCAGCAGCGCCACCACTGCCGGCTTCACGGTTCCGAGCAAGGCGGTTACATCAAGCCCGAGGCCCAGCGCACTGACCGAAAGCGACAAATTGTTGACCAGCGACGTGGTGAGAGATTGCGTCAGGTTCTTCGTCGAGGCGTTCTTTATCGTCTTGCTTGCGATGTCGGTGCTGTTGAAGGTCAAGATCGTCGGATCGTTGTTGGCGATCTCAACGGCCGCAGAACCATTCACGCCGATCAGATTGAGGGTGAGAAACAGAAGCTTCACGCTGACCTGCGCAATTTCGGCATTCTGAAACGACTGTGGGTTGCTGAAATCGGCGAAGGCGGAGGGGCTGTTATCGGCATCGCTGGCGCCAAGGTGCAGCGAGGCAAGGCCCGGACGTGCGGCAATGGTAACTTTCAAACTGTCGGGGTGCCCCGTCGGGCAGCTGATGTCGGTCAGCTTGGCTTCGGCAGAGGCCACCTCGACATGCAACGGCAGTTTGACGGCCAGCAGGCTGATGCCGCCACTGAGAGTCGCATTGCTGCCGCCGACGGACGCCACCAGCTTGATCCGCGTCTGCGCCGTACGCACCACAGCAGCCTTCTCGCCGATTGTCAGCCATGGCGAGAATTGTGCAGGTTCGCCGATTGCAATCGCAAGCGTGGTGGAGGCAAGCCCCGGAATGGCGGCTCCGAGATTGAGCTCGACCTGCTTCGAGCCGTTGGCCAGTGCAGCAGCGGTGGTCAGCATGCCCATGGCGCTGGCGTCGACCGAAAAGCCGGGCGACTTTTGCCCGAGGCCCAACTGGCCCATTGATCCAAGATCGACAAGATGATTGAGCGGTATCTTGACCGTGTTGGTGGTCCTTGACGCGATTGTCTGCAAAGCCAGCTTGCTGGTGCTGCCAACGGGTGAAACATTAGCCATGGCGGTCGCTATCTCGCCCACCGTCGCTTTGGAAGCCAGCACCTCCGAATAGCTGACACCCGTCAGCTGCATCTCAACGGCAAGGGCATCGATGAACGAAAGCAGGTTCACGTCGGCAGCGATCAGAGCGTTGTAGTCCATGACGCTGAGCGCGATGTTGCCGCCCAGGAACTTGCTGAGAAGAGCGTTGAGGATGCCGCCATTGACGCTGAGAAGCCTGGACCCGACCGAGAACATCGCCTGCGGCGCTATGCTGGCCACGGCTTGGGTGCCGATCACCGGCGTAGGGATAAGCGAACTCGCGAAATAGCGGGCAGGAACCTTTTTCAACGTGACATGGACGGCGTTGTAGGGCGTTTTGCCGGCCTCGAAGCGCTTGTCGACGCCGAGCGACGACTCTGCTGAATATCGGCCGGGGGTGACCGACACGACAGTCTTTCCGAGGGCAGGGGTGATCGTCTGCCCTGCCTTCTGAACAACGATACCCGGCATTCCGTTGTCGCCGAGCGTGGTCACCACCGCGGCGTCAATGTTGTTGATGTTGGAGGCGGCGGTGATTGCCGCCAGATCGACCAGCGACTGAGCCTCCCGGCGCTCCACATAGATCGAGCCTTCATCGATGGCGAAGGCGGCCAGCGCCAGCGCGAACGGTGCGCACAGCGCCGTCATGACGGCGAAGTTCGCCGTCTGGTCGCCAAGCATCGAGCGGGCGCCCCGGCCGATCCTGCCCGCCAAAGTTTGCCACATTCAGATGCCTCCAACCCGGATTGTCGACTGGCGTGAGATCGTGGTGCCAGGCATTGGCAGTGCCGGGAACAGATTCCAGACCGGCAGGTTGCGGGCATCATATTGGATGGACACGACGAACTGGCTTCCGTCGGCCGTGCTGTCCTTGGCATGGTAGGTCAGCTTGTCGGAATCGACGAATGGATATCCCGCGGCATTGGTGGTGACGAAACTGGTCACCAGCGCCTGGCGCTCATTTTCGTTCAGCCCGGCAATCGCCGTGCGTGCGGCGTCCGCTGCGATCTGCTGCACGGAGTGACTGGCGCCAAAATAGATGCCATATGCAACCATGCCGAGCAGAAGCAAGATGAATATGGGCGCAAGCAGTGCAAATTCGATAGCGGACGTTCCGGACGGTTCTCGAAACTGGTGTAATTTGCGTTTCAGCTGACGCGTATTGCGCCGCTTTTTAGCTATTGTCCCAGTTTCCGCGCTGTTCATGTCCGTCGCCTATCAAGACATACCGAAGCTCGCAAAAGATGTAACGCGTGGTTGCTTAAAGGCGGATTAAGACATTGTGGCAAAGTGGAATCGACGAAAGATTTCCTGCCGGAAGCGAATGCTTGAAGCGGTTCCTCCGCCAAGTCGTGGAATTCATCAGCCGACGCAGCGCCCCGCTTCGACGCCCGACTTCTTCAACAAAAGCGGCGCAACCTGCTCGTTGCAGAGAAAGCGCCGTCGATCCCATCGACCACAACCTAAGGTTTAGTTAGTAAGGGACCCCATTGACTTGCATCAATATCATGCGATCCGCTGCAGGCTATTGCCCGTCCCAGCTTCCCGCGCGTAACGGGGAGGGGCTTTCTCAAGAGGCCTTGTGAGATTGACGCGGAACCGGTCACGTCGGCGCTGAGGCACGGTCCACGGGCTCGACTGCTATTTTGCCGATCGCGCAGTGGCTGTCGCTGCGCCTTACTTTGGGTGACCTCACGAGTCTGTTGAAATAAAAAATCACCACGTTACTGTTTGCCCACCAGCCGCCGGAAAGGGAACCGGCGGCGCGCTCAAAGGGGCCAGCTAATCGGCTTCGGGGCGTCAACACTCAAGAGGCGCAGCTGAACGGCCGCCTCGACAGGGAGAACTTCATGCTGAAAAACATGCTGAAGGCGACGGTGTTCGTCACAACCATGGCTTTGGCCGCCGGCACGTTCTACACGCCAGCCTTCGCCGAGGTCGTCTACAACCGCGGCACCGCCGCCGAATCGGAGTCGCTCGACCCGCACAAGACCTCGACAATATACGAAGCCGCTGTATTGCGTGACCTGTTCCAGGGGCTGGTCATGCAAGACCAGAAGGCGAACGTCATTCCGGGCGCCGCCGAAAGCTGGACTGTATCGGACGACGGCACCGTCTACACCTTCAAGCTGCGCAAGGACGGTGTCTGGTCGGATGGTAGCCCGGTCACGGCAGATGACTTCGTCTACGCGTTCCATCGGCTGGAAGATCCGGCCACCGGCGCCGAATATGCTTCGATGCTCTATCCCGTGAAGAACGCCGAGGAGGTGAACACCAAGAAGGCGAAGCCGGAGGAGATGGGCGTCAAGGCAATCGACGCAAATACTCTGGAAGTGACGCTGAAGGCGCCCACGCCCTATTTCCTTGAAATGCTGACCCACCAGGCGACTTATCCGGTCAGCAAGGCGTCCATTGACAAGCTCGGCGCCGATTGGATCAAGCCGGGCAATCTGGTCTCCAACGGCCCCTTTACCCTGGCGGAGTGGGTTCCCAACGACCACATCAAACTGGTCAAGAATCCGAAATTCTGGGATGCTGCGAGCGTCAAGCTCGACGTCGTCAACTACATCCCGACCGAAGATCGTTCGTCGGCGATAAAGCGCTTCGAGGCGGGCGAACTCGACAGCTACGACGATCTCCCGACCGAGCAGCTCGCCGATCTCAAGGCCAAGTTTGGCGATCAGATTCGCGTTGGACCTTACCTCGGCACCTACTATTTTTCGATCAAGACCGACAAGGCTCCGTGGGACAACGTCGAACTGCGCAATGCCATCTCCATGGCAGTCGACCGCGATTTCCTTGCCGAAAAGGTCTGGCAGAACTCAATGCTGCCCGGCTATTCGATGGTGCCTCCGGGCATTGAGGGCTATACGCCGGCAATGGCCAAATACGCGGACATGTCGCAGATCGACCGCGAGGATGAGGCCAAGAAGATACTCGAGAAGCTTGGCTATACGCCCGAGAAACCGCTGAAGATGGAAATCCGCTACAACACGTCGGAAAACCACAAGAACACTGCAGTCGCCATCCAGGAGCAGTTGAAGCCGCTCGGCGTCGAAATCACGCTGCTCAACACCGACACCAAGACCCACTACTCCTTCCTTGAGCAGAAGGGCGACTACGACGTGGCGCGTGCCGGCTGGATTGCGGATTACAAGGATCCGGAAACCTTCCTCGGCATCTCCCGCAAGGCAAGCGGCAACAACTATTCGAGCTACAACAGCCCGGAATTCGAGAAGGCCATGGACCAGGCGGCCGCCGCCGGCGGCAAGCCTGAAGAGCGGATGAAAGAACTCGCCGGGGCCGAGCGCATCCTCGTCGATGACGTCGGCAACATCCCGCTTCTCTACTATAGTTACAAGGATATCGTTTCTCCGAAGCTTCATGGCTTCGAGGACAACGTCATGGATGTGCATCCGTCCCGCTTCATCTCCAAGGACTGATCTCCTTGGCCGGACTGTCGCTCCTTTACAGCGCCGCGCGTCCTTT
Organism: Mesorhizobium sp. WSM4819; assembly: GCF_055811215.1. Classification (NCBI taxonomy): domain Bacteria; kingdom Pseudomonadati; phylum Pseudomonadota; class Alphaproteobacteria; order Hyphomicrobiales; family Phyllobacteriaceae; genus Mesorhizobium; species Mesorhizobium sp. WSM4819. Next base: position 34,593 of record NZ_JBVVQO010000007.1, on the reverse strand, counting down.
GGGGCCCGCACAGGGCGCTGTAACGCCTTGATTTTACACGTGATCCTCTCCGGACCTTCGGCTCGGGTCATGCGTTAGGGGCGGCGGTCCCGGTTTGCTAGCAAAGCGGGGAACCGATGCTGCGTTACGTATTCCGGCGGCTTCTGACCGCCATTCCGACGCTGTTGGTCATCGTGACCATGGCGTTCTTCCTGATACGCGTCGCGCCTGGCGGCCCGTTCAATCAGGAGCGGGGCCTGAGCCCCGAGATCAAGGCCAATCTCGAAGCGCAGTTCGGTCTCAACGACCCGCTCTGGCTGCAATATGTCCACTATCTCGGCAATCTGCTGCGCGGCAATTTCGGTCCGAGCTACAACATGCCGGATTTCACTGTCGGCGAATTGTTTGCCAGGGGCCTGCCCGTTTCGATCCAGATCGGCGCCTCGGCCCTGATCCTGGCGCTGCTGCTCGGCGGCCTCCTCGGCACCATTGCCGCGCTCAACCAGAACAAGCTTGCCGACTATTCGGTGATCGCTCTGGCGACCGCCGGCAGCACCATTCCGACCTTCGTCATCGCGCCGGTTATCCAGCTTCTGTTCGGTCTGACCTGGAAACTGCTGCCGATCGGCGGCTGGGGCGATGGCGCCCTGCTCAACAAGATCGGCCCTGTGCTGACCCTCGCCCTGCCGCAGATCGCCATCGTCGCCCGCCTGATGCGCGGCTCGATGATCGAATCATTGCGCTCGCACCACATTCGCACCGCACGTGCGCTCGGCCTGTCGGACTGGTCGGTGGTCGTCAAACATGCGCTGCGCGGTGCCATATTGCCGATCGTCTCCTTCACCGGCCCGGCGGCGGCGGCACTGCTCACCGGCTCGATCATCGTCGAGACGATCTTTTCCATTCCCGGCATCGGCCGCTATTTCGTCGAGGCCGCGCTCAACCGTGACTACACGCTGGTCATGGGCACCGTGGTGGTCATCGCGCTGTTCACCATCGTCTTCAACCTGATCGTCGACGTCATGTATGCCTTCGTCGATCCGAGGGTGCGCTATGACTGACATCGCAGCCACCGCTCCGGCCATCGTCGGCCGTTCCCTGTGGGGCGATGCCTGGGCGCGCCTCAAGGCCAACCGCGCCGCCATGTTCAGCCTGTATTATCTTGCCTTCATCGCGATCCTCAGCGTGTTCGGACCCTCTTTGGTGCCGCATCGATACACCACCATCTACGCCGACTATGTGCGCATGCCGCCGAGCTTGTCGGCCTATCCGAAGCCTGACAAGATAGAAACCGCGCTCAACGAGGCGATCAAGCGCATGCGTGTCGACATCAAGCAGTGGCGGCAGGAAGACAATCGCATCTTCGTCACCGTCACATCGCGCAAGCCGATCGACGACCGCAATGTCCGCTACCTCGATCGTTCCGATGCCTTCGACAACACCAAGATAGAGAGCAAATCGGCTGACGGCCTTGAAGCGGTGATGAGCGCTTCAATCAGGCAGCAGTATTTCCTGTTCGGCACCGACAATACCGGCCGCGATCTCCTGTCGCGGACGCTGATGGCCGGGCGCATCTCGCTGGCCATCGGCCTGCTCGCCGGGGTCGTTGCGGGCGTCATCGGCGTGCTCTACGGCGCTGCGGCCGGCCTTGCCGGCGGCAGGATAGACGAGGTGATGATGCGCATTGTCGATGTGCTCTATTCGCTGCCGTTCATTTTCTTCGTCATTATGCTGGTGGTGTTCTTTGGTCGGAACTTCGTGCTGATGTTCCTGGCGGTCGGCGCCGTGCTATGGCTCGACATGGCGCGCATCGTGCGCGGCCAGGCGCTGTCGATCCGGCGGCAGGAATATGTCCAGGCGGCGGAGGCGATGGGCATAGGCCAGCGCGGCATTCTGATCCGCCACGTCATTCCCAACCTGCTTGGCCCAGTGGTCATCTATATGACGCTGCTGGTGCCGCAAGTCATCATCCTGGAGAGTTTCCTGTCATTCCTCGGGCTCGGCGTGCAGGAGCCGATGACCAGCTGGGGCGTGCTGATCTCGACCGGCGCCAAGAACATCGGCACCGCCAACTGGCTGCTTTTGTTCCCAGCATTTTTCCTTGTCTCGACGCTGTTCGCGCTGAATTTCGTCGGCGACGGCCTGCGCGACGCGCTCGATCCGAGGGATCGTTGAGATGGACACCTCCGAAACCATCCTCAGCGTCAAGGACCTTCGCGTCCGCTTCCGCACGCTTGACGGTGTGGTCGAGGCGGTCAAGGGCATCAACATCCACGTCAATGCAGGCGAAACCGTTGCCGTGGTCGGCGAATCCGGTTCCGGCAAAAGCCAGACGATGATGGCGGCGATGAGCCTGCTGGCCTCGAACGGCGAGGCGACGGGCGTCGTCGACTATCGCGGCCGCAACCTTTTGGCCCTGCACAAGTCCGAGCTCAACCAAGTCCGCGGCCGCAAGATCAGCATGATCTTCCAGGAGCCGATGACCTCGCTCGATCCGCTCTATTCGATCGGCAACCAGCTGATCGAACCGATCCGCCGGCATCGTGGGCTTGGCGCGGCGCAGGCACGCGAAGAGGCGCTCAAGCTCTTGCGGCTGGTCCATATTCCCGATCCCGAGCGGCGGATGAAATCCTATCCGCACGAATTGTCGGGTGGCCAGCGACAGCGGGTCATGATCGCCATGGCGCTGGCCAACGATCCCGACATACTGATCGCAGACGAACCGACGACCGCGCTCGACGTGACCATCCAGGCGCAGATCCTCATGCTGCTCGCCGAACTGCAGCGCAAGCTTGGCATGGCGATCGTCTTCATCACCCACGATCTCGGCATTGTCCGGCGCTTTGCCGACCGGGTCTATGTCATGCGCTACGGCGAAGTCGTCGAGGAGGGCGAGGCGGAAGCGATCTTCGTCAATCCGCAGCATGCCTATACCAAGATGCTGTTGGCCGCCGAGCCGACCGGAACCAAGGCGCCGCCACCGCCAAATGCGCCCGTCCTGCTCGAAGGCAGGAATGTCGAGGTGACATTCAAGATCGGCGGCGGGTTTCTTGCCGGAGAGCCGCTGATCCTGCGCGCGGTCGACCACATTTCGATCCGGCTCAAACGCAACCAGACCATCGGCATCGTCGGCGAATCCGGTTCGGGAAAATCGACGCTCGGCCGAGCCCTGCTGCGGCTCCTGCCAAGCGATGGGCTCATCCGCTTTGGCGATCGCGATATTTCTGCCGCCGACCGCCAGGCCATGCGGCCGCTGCGGCGCGAATTGCAGCTGGTCTTTCAGGACCCGTTCGGTTCGCTGTCGCCGCGCATGACCGTCGGCCAAGTCATCACCGAAGGGCTTCTGGTGCATGAGCCGACCCTGTCGGGCAGGCAACGCGACCTTCGCGCCGTCGAGGCCTTGCGTGAGGTCGGGCTCGACCCGAATGCGCGCAATCGCTACCCGCACGAATTCTCCGGCGGCCAGCGCCAACGCATCGCCATCGCGCGGGCGATGATCCTCAAGCCCAAGGTGGTCGTCCTCGACGAGCCGACGTCGGCGCTCGATCGGTCCGTCCAGAAGCAGATCGTCGAATTGCTGCGCAAGCTGCAGGCCGACCATGAACTGTCCTACCTGTTCATCAGCCACGATCTCGCCGTCGTGCGTGCCATGGCCGACTACATCATCGTCATGAAGCAGGGCAAGATCGTCGAGGAAGGGCCGACCGAGGCGATCTTCAGCAATCCGCAGGCATCCTACACGCAGACACTGATGGCCGCGGCCATCGACGTCACACGGTTTCGCTTGAGCGCATAGCGCGGCCGGTCAGGACTGCAGCGGATAGTGATTGAAAGGTCCCGAGGCGAATAGACCGTCGTCTGCAGCCATCGCTGCTATGGCTTCGATTTCGATCATCGCCTCGGGCGTTTAGAGCGCTATCATCTCGACGATCGTCTCCGCCGACAGGGCTTGAAAAAACTGCTTCCGGCGGAGTTCAGCGACCTCCTTGAACTTGCTCATGTCCTGCGCTGGATTCAACATAGCGCCCGAAATTGTCCAGGATCGCCTGCCAGCCGTCACGCTGCATGTCGATGGAGTTCTGCGTCTCGGCATCGAATATGGTCGTCACCTTCGTACCGTTGCCTACAGCTTCGAAGGTCGTACGCGCCTTGCGCCCGTCGCTCATGGCGAATGCGATCGCCTTGTACGGCTCGACCTCTTCGTACACCGCCTCGAAATCGAAGCCGAAGCTGCCGTCCTTGGCTTCCATGCGCGCCTTGTAGCCGCCGCCCACCTTTAGGTCGGCTTCCGCGCTTGGGCAGCACCAGTCCTCGGAAGCGAAGTTCCACTGTGTGATATCGCCGGGCGTCGTGTAGGCCTCCCAGACGCGTTCGATCGGCGCGGCGATCATGGTGGCAATGGTGATCTGCTGGTTGGTCATTTTGGTTTCCTTGTTGTCGCAGCCGGATGAGATCACGCAGACGGTTTATTGCGTGATTTCGGGCTCGACGAGGTGAGCAAGCTTGCGCAGCGACTCTTGCCAACCGAGATAACATGCCTCGACCGGGATCAGATCGGGCACGTTCTCCTGAACCACCGTCATCTCCGTTCCGACTGAAACGGCCGTCAGCGTGACGGTCACTTTCATCTCGCCCGGAAGGTTCGGATCATCGAACACGTCGCTGTAGACGAGCGTCTCGCCGGGGACGAGTTTCAGATAGGTGCCGCCGAAGGAATGGCTTTGCCCGGTCGTGAAGTTTCGAAACGACATTCTGTGCTTGCCGCCTTCCTTCGCCTCAAGCTCATGCACAGTACAGGTAAAACCGAAGGGCGGGAGCCAACTCGCGACCGCGTCAGGTTCCAGAAATGCGCGGTAGACCTTTTCGGGTTTGGTGGCGAGAACCCGGTGCAGTTTAACTGTGTTGGGCATGATCATCTCCATTCGTTGAGTTCACCAGGGCGTCGTTGCTTTGGATCGGGTTAGCCTGCAGCTGCGGCTTCCAGCGCCGCGATATCGATTTTCTTCATCGTCATCATCGCCTCCATCGCGCGCTTGGCCTTGGCGCGGTCGGGACTGGTCGTCAGTTCCATCTGCCGCTTCGGCGTGATCTGCCAGGAGAAGCCCCACCGGTCCTTGCACCATCCGCAGGCGCTCTCGCTGCCGCCGTTTCCAACGATCGCCTTCCAGTAGCGGTCGGTCTCTTCCTGATCTTCGGTCAGCACCATCAGGCTGACGGATTCGTTCGCCTTGAAATTCGGGCCGCCGTTCAGGCCTATAAAAGACTGGCCGAGCACTGTGAACTCGACCGTCAGTTCATTGCCTTCCTTGCCGCCGGGATAGTCCGACGCGGCCGCATTCAGCCGATCCACATGGCTGTCGGGAAAGGTGGCGGCATAGAACTCTGCCGCCTTGCGTGCTTCGCCGTGGTCGAACCACAGGCAGGTCACCAGTTTCGTCATATCTAATCTCCTCGGTTCTTGGGGGTATTTGTTCGCGCCGCGACTGCCAGATCTCAGTCGAACCGGCCCTTGGGCGCCTCGCCAGCCAGAACGGGACCGATGAACACCATTATAAGGTCGGCCTTGATCACATCGTCCGCAGATGTGTCCGATGATCTAAGCTCTCTCACGGTTTTTTCACCTGGTCTCGTTGCTTCCTGTCCAAAGGACGAACAAGTGGTGCGCCTCCCGACAGCCAACCTGTTATTTTTTGCCACGCGGCAAGGCCCACCTAACCCGAGTCGATCCATCCAACCGCCGGCTGGTAAGAGCGGGTCGGCGTAGGGTCGGGCCGTTTGCTTCAGCACCGGTTGTCCATATCACGAGGCGTTCGTGGAGAAGGCGCTTGAGATCCTCGGCGCGTTGATGCCCGCCGTTTTCGCGGAAACAAACAACAACCTAAAGCGCGCCGCCTGAGGCCGGTCAAACGCGACGCGCTTTAGTCGCCCGCCGTCGTCGAAGGTGCTGGTGCACGCTGATCGGATGCATCGCCATCGCGGGCAGGCCGGTTCACGGCAAGCACCGACAATTCATGCCGGCGCCCATCTCGCGCGGTCCACATGATCGACTGTCCGGCCGAGAGGCCGATCAGGGCCGTGCCGATCGGCGTAAGGATTGAAACCTTGCCTTCGGAGATGTCCGCATCGCCAGGAAAGACCAGCGTAACCGTTTTCGCGTCACCGGTATCGGGCTTGAACGTCACCGTCGAACCCATCTGGACGGCGCCCGCGGAGATCAAACCATCGGAAACGATGCGCGCTCGCTCGAGTTCGGCGAGCAGGTCATCGGAAGCCTGCGGATTTCGTGCGGCCACGGCGCTGGCAAGCGCCGATAAACGCGCGTGGTCGGATTTCGAGATGCGGATGGTCGGTTTGCGCCGAGCCTTCATGTTATCTTGCATTTTCGAATACTCGTATTCTCTGTTAAAGCGGGCTGCCTTATGGTGAACCGGCCAGTTCGAGACAGATATTGCTCAAAGCCAATGCCCCAGAGCCGGTGCTGGCCTGCATACGGTCGATGTCGATTTTTAGTATTCTTGCCCCGCGGCCCGGGGCGCACTGGCAGCCGAGCCGGGGGTTACGATCCCGCGATGGGGCAAACCCGGAAAAGAAAATCGCGACGGATCTTTTTTGTGGCGTTCATGTAATCGTAGTTGGTGCCGAGATCGGGGAAGTCAAGACGACCCTGCAGCAAGGCGCGGCCTTCAGCCCTCTTCGGCAGATGCCCTAAGTTCGGGTAGACTAAATTTCGTGGACTAAGGCACGGAGTTCGTAATGCGCATCGTCAACATCCACGAGGCCAAGACGCATCTGTCCCGCCTTGTCGACAGGGCAGCCAAGGGCGAGTCCTTCATCATCGCCAAATCCGGAAAGCCGATGGTGAAGGTCATCGCCATTGACGCTCCTGCGGCCGGCGAAACGCGTCGCGTCGGGTTTATGGCCGGGCAGTTTTCCGTTCCGGACGATTTTGATCGCATGGCCGGTGAGGAAATCGAGAAGCTGTTTGGCGGCGACGCGTGAAAGTTCTGCTCTATAGCCATCTTCTGCTCTGGGCGGCGGGCGAGCCCGACAACAGCGCTGCAAGTCTTGCGATTCGCCACTGACGCCACGTTCGCTGCCGATCGCCGGGCTGGGCCGGGGCAGGCTTTACAGTCGATGTGCGATTTTTGCGTCGGGACCCCGCTGCGCACGGCGGTCGTGATCTGGTTCGCCGACCTCATGAAGCAACTCTGATGTTGTTCCCGGTACCATCGTGGTGGTGCCAAGCCGGAACAATTCGACAGCCGGCGAGTTTTCAGGATGAAGGGCGATCTGTTTCGGAGGAAATTGCGATGAAACGCGTCCTTGCCCAAAACGCTGTACGGCTGATGCTGGGCGGCGTAACCGCCGGCTTGTTCACGATCGTCGAGATACCCAACCCGATGGCGCCCCCGGTGGCGCAATCGTCGCTTGTGTCCGAGGCGAGGGCTGCCACCGACGTTTCCATTTCAATCAGCACATTCTACGATGAACTGTCTGCCCACGGTGATTGGGTTTCGTACCGGGGAGCGACCGTTTTCGTCCCGGTTGATGTGCCTGACGATTGGCGTCCGTATACAATTGGGCATTGGGTCTATACCGAGCAGCATGGCTGGCTCTGGGTGTCCGACGAGCCGTTCGGCTGGGCGACCTATCATTACGGCCGCTGGGGCTATGCCGACGACATCGGCTGGTACTGGGTTCCCGGCACTCGTTGGGCGCCGGCATGGGTGAGCTGGCGGCGCGAAAGGGAGCACGTCATCTGGGCTCCGCTGCCGCCGCGCCGCGATCCCGATCTGATTTCAATCGAGGTGACCGTCGACACCACGCCGGATTTTTACTGGGTCGTGGTTCCCACCCGCGAATTCCTTGCTGACGACATTTCCGTCGTCGTTATCCGTGATGAGCCGGAGTTTGTGCGCATTGTCGAGGCGGCCGAGCCGGCCGGTGAGGTGACGATCCAGAACGAGGTTGTGATCAACAAAGTCATTGATGTTGATGTGATCGAGAAGGAGACGAACCAGCAGGTGACCGTCGTCGAGGTCAGCGAGACCGAGACGCCCGAGCAGGCCGGCAAAGTGGAAAACAATACGGTCACGGTCTTTGAAGCTGAAGTGAAAGCCGATCCCGAGGCCAAACCAGCTGAGCTCAAAGACATTGAGGAGGTGAAGCAGGTTCAGGCAGCCCGGAAGTCGAAGCCGACCGAAGGCGCAGCAACGACCGAACAGGCGCCGGATGAAGAGGTCAAGCCGGAAGAGACCGCCGAGCCTGAGAAGCCGACGACCGACGAGCAACCCGCCGCCGAGCAGGAGCAGGCCGAACCCGAACAGGCGGGCAAGCCTGAGAAGCCGACGACCGAGGAGCAACCGGCCGCCGAGCAGCAGCAGGCCGAGCCGGAAGAGACGGGCAAGCCTGAGAAGCAGAAGGCCGAGGAGCAACCGGCCGCCGAGCAGCAGCAGGCGGAGCCGGAAAAGACGGCCAAGCCTGAGAAGCAGAAGGCCGAGGAGCAGCCCGCCGCCGAACAGCAGCAGGCCGAGCCCGAACAGGCGGCCAAGCCTGAGAAGCCGAAGGCCGAGGAGCAGCCCGCCGCCGAGCAGCAGCAGATCGAGCCGGAACAGGCCGAGCCCAAACCACAGCAGCAAGAAAACAAGGCGTGCGATCCGCAGACTGGGGCGAACTGCTAGGTGGGTGGGTACAGACTACAGGCACCGCAATCGTTCCACCGCGGTGCCTGCTGTGAGCCGAGCCTTCATTGGTCGCGGTTTTTGGCAACCCCGCCACCCGCCGTAAGCCATCTTGCATCGAACCAGCGGTCCGCCGGTCCGTCATAGGGCAGCCGCGTAATATCCCAATGGCTGACGAAGCGCGCGTAGGCGTCCCACACTGGTGGACCCCCGCCGATGAAGACGACGCGGCCGACGAAGCGCTGGAGTGTGGCCTCGGGATCCATGCTGGAGCGAACGACGACAAGTTCCCGATCCGCGCGAGCAAAATCCGGAACGCTCGCGACCGTCTTGGGGCCGGCGAGCAAGACATGTCCTCTGGTGAGGTCGAAAAATCGTGCAACGTCGGCGACGAACTCCGGCGACCGGTTGCCTTCCCAGGGAAGGCGCCCTTTGAGGCCGAGCTGCCCCGCTTGGCCGATGGCACAGACGACTCTAACGACAGTCTTCTTCATGCGTACTCCACCGATAGCCGGTCTGGTCGCATTCGCAACGCTTGCACGTCATGCTGCGCCACGCGCTTTTTGTATGAGACCCAAACAGCCTCGAACGTGCAGCCTTACTCCGCTGCGGCTGGCTGGTCCACTGCCTCGTTGAGGAGGTGGTTTTGAGTGTCGTCGGCCGGACTATGGAACTCCTTCTCAAAAGTCCATCCCGGCACTGAAACAAACGAAACACTTCGAGTTCGGCGCGGAAAAACCCCTGAAACAGCGATGGTTTAAATCCAACGGCACCGCTGCACCCCGCGGCGCCAATCAATGGAGTATTGCGATGTCGAGAATGCGAACAGCTTACCGCTCATTTCGGAATTACCGGATTCACCGCATGGCGGAACGGACCCTTGCGGCAATGGACGATGCCCTCCTGAAGGACATCGGGATCAGCCGGTCCGAGATTGGCTTGGTGGTCCGCGGCTTGCAGCGCGGCCAAGAAGACAAGGCGGGCTGAAACCATGGCCGCCTTCTGGCGGCGTCCGCCGCCAACGCTCCATCTGGCGGCCTCCGCCGCCAATGCCCATGAGACGGGCGATCCGCCTTGCCAGGCCAAGGCGGCGGCGCGCTCAGGAGTAGAGGTAACCCATGCCGCGGATCGTCCTGATCACCTCCGGCTTGGAGGGATCGACCTCGATTTTCTTCCGCAGGCGCGAAACGCGAATGTCGATGCTGCGATCGAAGGGATCCCACCCGCGGTCATGGGCGAGTTCGAGCAGTTGATCGCGGTTGAGTACGCGTCCGCGATGTTCGCTGAATACTTTCAGAAGCCGGAACTCCATCGGGGTGATCGCTATTTCGATTCCCTCGGCGTTGTATAATTTGTGTGCGTCCGGGTCGAAGCGGCACTTGCCGAACTGGAACTGGTGAGGGCCCGGAGTACTCGCTTTCCCCGCAGCGCGTTCGCTCGCCGATGTCCTGCGCAGCACGGCCTTGACCCGCGCCAGCAGCTCCCGCAGGTCGACGGGCTTGACGACATAGTCGTCGGCGCCGATCTCCAATCCGACAACGCGGTCGACGATTTCCGCCGATCCGGTCAGCATGATAATGGCAACGTCTGAGTGCTCTCGTAGATATCGCGCCAGGGAGAGGCCATCCTCACCTGGCATTCGGATATCCAATATGACCACATCGACGTGCTGGCTCTCAATAAGGTCACGCAGGGCAGGCCCCGCGTTGGCGGGCGTCACGGCATAGCCATGGAGCTCCAGATATTCCGCCACCGTGTCGCGGATATCCGGTTCGTCATCGCAGACCACTATGTGTGCGTGCGTCGTCAAAATCGACCACCGAACAACCAGTCCAATAGATAAGTTGCCTCTAAAGTGACGTGCAAATCAACGGGTCTGTCAAGCATTGTTGTTGACCAGATTAGAGACAAACGAACGGAGCTCGTTCGGTTTGATCGGTTTCTCGAGATAGGGCCGTTTCGCGGCGCGCAGGAACATCTGCGCGTCCGGACTGATTGTGTCCCCCGTCAGGAAGGCTAACCTGTCGAGTTCAGCCGGATGGAGCTTGGCAATCTGGTTGAACAATCCCCGCCCGTCCATATCAGGCATTTTCAGATCGCTCAGGATCACCGCGAAACTGCGGTTCTTGAGGTGCAGCAGCGCTTCTTTGCCGGATCTGGCAATGGTGACGTTGAAACCATCTCGCCTGAGCACCTCAGCAACCAGCTCACCCACTTCCTCTTCGTCGTCCACCACCAGACAGGCAATGCCGGTCGAATTCGGGAGCTCGTCTTCAGCCGTTTCGGTTCCTTCGTCGAGACGGTCCGAAGCAGGCAGCGAAAGTATGAAGATCGAGCCACCCCCCTCTGGGGATTCGACCTCGATGGTTCCGCCATGGGATTGAACGATCCGATGACAGAAGGACAGCCCGATCCCAGTCCCTGCCCCAATCTCCTTGGTCGTGAAGAACGGCTCGAAAATGCGGGGACGTATCTCTTTGGGAATTCCCGGACCCGTGTCGGCAACGCTGACGACTATGTTGCCGGTTTTAGGGTGAAGCCGCGTTGAAACCGTGATTGTCCGTCGTCCTTCCCAGCCGTGCAACGCCTGTTCTGCATTGACAAGCAAGTTGATCAGCACCTGGCCAAGCTGATCGGGATCCGCCCAGATCGGGGGAAGACCAGGTTCAAGATGAACTGAAAGGCCGATGTCCGACGATCGAATCGAATAGCTCGCCACTTCGACCGCTTCGGAAATGATGTCATCGATCGCAACGTTTGAGGTTCGCGTCGGCTGCTGTCTGGCCATAGCCAGGAAAGTTTTGACGATCCTGGCGCAGCGTTCGGCTGCCTTGCTCATCTTGTCGGCGCGTTCGACGACCTTGGCGTCGGTAGCGGTTTCCTTCAACAGCGATGACAGGCCAAGCACCACCGAGAGCGGATTGTTGAGCTCATGCGCCACCCCGGCCAGCAATCCGCCGAGCGCCGACATTTTCTCGTTCTGGTGCAGCGTCTCGCGCTGCCGCTCCAATTCCTGCTGCATTTTTATCCGGTCGGTGAGATCGTAGGCGTGGGAAACAATCACCTTCTCACCGTGGTAATCGATCAGTCGAGACGAAACCGAGCACCAGCAGGTTCCACCGTCCTTGCGCTTGAGCCGGGTTTCGAAATCGTCGACCAATCCCGTCGCGAGCAGCCGCTCAACGTATCGTCTCCGCTCTGAAGGATCGACATAGTAGTCGACGGCGCTGGTGACGTCGCCGAGCAGTTCAACGGTGGCGGGGCTGCGATAAAGCAGCTTCCCATCATGCGCGCGGGTCATCTGGATGTTGACGGGGCAGGCTTCGAGGACTTTACGGACCAGTTCGTCCGCTTCCTTGGCGGCCTCCTCGGCCCGCTTGCGCTCTGTAATGTCGACACGGGTGACCACGAACCCGCCTTCGCGGGTCGGACAGTTCGAGACGAAAAACCAACGCCCGTCCGTATGACGGAATTCCTGTTGCCGGAATTCGCGGCGGTCCCTTGCCCTCTCGGCAAGCCAGTCGTCGATCTTGTCGCGTGGAACCGGAAACTGGTTGCGCTCCGCGGTCACGCGGAGGAAATCGAACCAGTTCACCCCGGGAACGAGCACATCCGCGCTTATCGCGTGCATCTGGCGATACCTGCTGTTGGCCAGCACCAGGCAATCGTTCCTGTCGTAGAGGGCAAACCCTTCGGCCAGAGATTCGATCGCGTCGATCAGCCGTTCGTTGGCCTTGCGCGTTTCTTGCTGAGCGGCGATCATGTCGGTGATATCAGTCGTGTTCGACACGATCACCTGCCTTCCCTGGAAATCGATCAGGCGAGCGGAAATCGAAGCCCAGAAGGCCTTGTTCTCGGTGTCGTACTGCTGGACCCGAAAATCATCGATCCTGCCCTTTTCGATCAGGGTGCGCTCCACTATCGCGCTATCGTCTGGATCGACATAGTGGTCAGTTATCCGAGGACGGTCGGCGTAGAGATCTCTGGTGGCAGGATTGCGGTAGAGCGTTTCTCCCTCGAACGTGGTCATGCGTATCGGTGAAGGGCAGGCATCGAGCACCTTTTGCAGCAGTGTCGTGGCGTCGCGCTCGAAAGCCTCGGCCTTCTTGCGCTCGCTGATGTCGGCGCGCGTTACGACGAAGCCGCCAAGGTCGGTGGGATGTATCGATACCGAGTGCCATTTGCCGTCGGAGAGGGGGACCTCGAAATGGGAGTGGAACTCGATCCGGCTTTGAAGCCGCTCGTCGAGCCACTCATCTTCGCGCCCAACCGCATTGCGGTACACGCCGCGCCTGGCGGATTCGCGGAGGAGTTCGTTCCATTCCACACCCGGTTCGACGAGATCCCGCACCGGGTGGTTCAGTTCGCGGTAAAGGCTGTTGCACATGACCAGGCGGTGGTCTTCGTCGTACAGCGCGAATCCCTCGGAGAGTGATTCAACTGCGTCTGCGAGCATCTCCCGCGCCGCGGCGACTTCGCCGTCACGCTTCTTCTGCTTGGTCACATCGGCGATGCCGGCGAGAACCACTCGCCGGCCCTGGAACTCGACAATCCTTAGATTGCCCGTGGCCCAGAACTCCTGGCCGTCGGGTCTTTTAAGCAGCACCTCGCAATTTTCGACGACGCCCTTTTGCATGAGCTCGCGATTGATTTCCCGGTGCTTCTCGGGATCGACAAAGTAATCGCCGAGCCGCACCGTCTCGCGTTGCGCCTTTCTGCTCCATCCAAGCAGCCGTTCGGCAGCATTGCTCTGGTAGATGAGTTCCCCCGAACTTGCGTCGTTCATCCATACCGGCAACGGGTGATGCTTGATCAGGAAACCGAACAGATCCTCGCGCTGCTTGCGTTCCGTGATGTCCAATACCCCGATGATGAGCGAGGGACGCCCGCCGTAAACGCCGCGACGGCAGTTGGTCGAGCACCAGACGGCCGATCCGTTTGTGTTTCTGAGCTGGATTTCGTGATCCCGGACGATCTCGCTGTTGCTGGCAAGGGAACTGATTTCATCGAATTCGCCAGTATTCACGAAATGATCCGTCAGGAATTGCGGCTCGTTCGGCGTCCATTTTCGGCCAAGCAGGTTAGAAGCATCGAGGCTTTCGTAGAGGATCTGCCCGCTTTCGGCGTCCACCACCCAAACCGGCAGCGGGTGACTGTCCGTGATGCAGCGGAATATCTCGGCGTTCTCCTGGTGCGCGATCTGCGCTCGCTTCATCTCGGTAATGTCGACGCTTACCAGGGCCATGCCGCCATCCGGCCGAGGATGTGCGGTGAGCAACTTCCACCGGCCATCCAATGTCTCGGCTTCAACTGGAGCGTCGTCGATTTGCGTCCATCGCGCCGCGGCGCTTTCAACAAATGCGTTGCCCGGCTCGATGGGGCGGCCGTCGAAACTCTTTAGACGTGAGAGGGCTTCGGCGACTGCGGCAATGGCGTCCGTCGGCTGCATCTCGCCGCGGTCGAGCCGCCGGCTTCCAAATATCTGCGGATTGCTGTCGACGAGAACATGGTTGGCGTCAAAAAGGGCATAGCCTGTGTGTGTGGATGGCACCGGATTTTCAGGCCGCATGGTCGTTCCCTTTGTTCGCGTGATCCCGCGAGGGCGGATAATAGCCCCTCTTTGTTTCAGCACGCGTTCGGGCGACGCGTGATTTGTTTCAACTGTTTCGGCGCGTGGGAGACATCGCCGGCGCTGACGTGTCGCCTGTCATCCCCGTGGGGCGCGCGCTGAAACAAACGAAACACTCCCACCACACCACAGAAAAACGCCTGAAACGAAGGCGGTGTAGGACAAGAAGAGCCGCAGATGCGGCAGATTCAACCGGCGAAGCGCAAATGTCCAGCGCCCAGGATGAACAATCTAGTCTTGGCGAGTGTCGACGCGTCTTGCTCTGAAACCTGAGGGTTCAATATGGATAAGCCAGTTACTTCCCACGATCTCCCCGACCGGCTCCTCGCGAGCCTTATTGACCAAAACCATCCGGCCTATGAAGAGGCTCGCGGGCTCTACAACGCCATGATCGACAAGCGGCCGCGCTGGATCATCCCCTGCGCCGAGGTCGCCGATGTCGTCGCGGCAGTCAATCATGCCCGGGAGAAGCAGTTGCTTCTTGCCATTCGCGGCGGCGGCCACAGCGGTCCGGGCTTCGGCAGTTGCGACGGCGGAATTGTCATCGACATGTCGCCGATGAATCGGGTCGATATTGATCTCGGGACCAGCACGGTCCGCGTCGAGGCCGGCTGCACCCAAGGCGATGTCGACCGCGCCACCAGCGCTCATGGGATGGCGGTGCCGGCTGGCCTCGTCTCGTCCACAGGCATCGCCGGACTGACGCTGGGCGGCGGCACTGGCCATCTAACGCGCAAACACGGCCTCACCATCGACAATCTGCTTGCGGCCGAGGTCGTGCTGGCCGACGGCAGCGTCGTGACGGCAAGTGAGAACGAACACCCGGAGCTGTTCTGGGCGCTGCGCGGCGGCGGCGGCAACTTCGGCGTCGTGACGCGCTTCACATTTCAGGCGCATCCGGCGAAGGATGTCTATGCCGGGCCGATCTTCTTCGACATCGCACATGCCGCAGAGATCATGCGCTGGTACCGCGACTTCCTGCCCGGAGCGCCGCGAGAGCTCGGGATGTTCTTCGGCATCAAGACGGTGCCCTCCTGCGACCCTTTCCCGCGCGAGATCTGGGGAAGGCGCGTCTGCGCGCTGATCAGCTGCTACAACGGCGCGGAGGAGGACGGCATCCGGGCGATGCAGCCCGTGCGCGACGCGCTTCCCGGGCCACTGATGGACGGTATGATGCAGATGCCCTTCGTCGATCTGCAGGCGCTGTTTGATCCGCTGCTGCCGAAGGGCTTGCAATGGTACTGGAAGGGCGATTATGTCGACGAGCTGTCCGATGCGGCCATCGCAGCCCATGCCGAGCACGGCTCGAAGACGCCGAGCGAACTGTCGCTGATGCATCTCTACCCCATCGACGGAGCGGCCCAGGAAGTGGCTCCGGACGCTACCGCCTGGGGAGCGCGGCGAGCGCGTTGGTCCATGGTTATCGCCGGCATCGACCCCGACCCGACGAAGGCGCTGGAGCTGAGGCGCTGGGCGAGCGAGTATTGGGCTGCGGTGCACAAGCACAACCCGCACGGTGGCGCCTATATCAACTTCATGATGGATGATGAAGGCGAGGCGCGTGTACGCGCCGCCTACGGCGCCAACTATGAGCGGCTCGTCACGGTCAAGCGCAAATACGATCCGGCGAACCTCTTCCGCGTCAACCACAACATCCGGCCGTAAGCCGAGGCTGAGCCTGTCCGTCCTTGGGTCGAGCGAGGCGGACAGGCCTGTGGCATGCGCAAGCCGGTGTCGCGCCATCGAGGACGACCATCCACAAAATGCGTCCCGCCCCGTCGCGCGTGCCTCTGAAACAAACGAAACACTCCCACCGCGATGCAGAAAAACGCCTGAAACGAAAGCGGTGTATGACAGTAAGATCCGAAGACGTGGAAGAATAAACGAACGAAACGAAAATATATAGAGCCTAAGACAGAAAATCTAGTCTTAGCGAGGGTCGACATTTTTGCTCCGAAACCTGAGGTTCAAAATGCACAGGCCAGTTGCTTCATACGATTTCCCCGACCGGCTCCGCGCGAGCCTTGTTGGCGAGAACCACCCGGCCCATGAAGGGGCTCGCCGGCTCTTGCAACGCCATGATCGACAAGGGGCAGACGTCAACCCCGCTACGCGACGGCTGATCGGGAACAGCCGCCATTCGTACGGCCGCGCTGACACTGCCGATTGGTGATGATCTCGGCTGCCATTGGGCAGCCCACCGAACAGCGCACGAACGCAACAAGAGACCGTGCGCTGAACAACCTGCCGCCGCACATCCCTAAGGATAGCGGTTGGTCGGTTTGCCCAAAGGGCATGAAAAGACGGCCTCATCGATGCGGTGCGGGGCACGGCGCGTCGAGGCCAAACGCTAACCCTCAAAAATGGAGAATTGAAATGCTCAAGATCGTTCTTGCCACTGCCACCTTGCTGTTTGCCTCCGGCATGGCTTTTGCCGGCAGCGACCACTATGGCTCCGACTACAGCCATGGCTCCTTCTATCCGAAGACCGGTGACCATTCGATGGCGTCCGACAACGGCTACGCGCTCGACCCGAGCGGCACAGCGAGTGTCGACACGGGCGACAGCGTACCGACCTCGGCTGGAAATTCGACCTTCGATAAGCCCGCACCGGGTTACGGACAGGGGATTTGGGGGAGCCGATAACAGCGTTCGGCCACACGGTCGAAGTTAGACTTCCAGGCGGCGGGTTCGCCCGCCGCCTGGATTCACCTCACGCCCGGCGGATTTAATCTGAAGCCGCGCCCAGTCGTGAGTAAGCGCCGCCGCGCGCCACCAATTCATCATGCGGGCCTTGTTCGACGATGCCTGTATCGGCGACCACCACGATGCGATCGGCATTGCGGATCGTCGCCAGCCGGTGCGCGATCACCAGCGTCGTTCGGCCCTGCGCAAGGTCTGCCAGCGACTGCTGGATCTCCCGCTCGGTCTGCGTGTCGAGTGCCGAAGTCGCCTCGTCCAGGATGAGGATGGTCGGGTTCTTCAGGAACATGCGCGCGATTGCCAGGCGCTGCTTCTGACCGCCCGAAAGCTTTACGCCGCGCTCGCCGATGATCGTATCGAGCCCTTCCGGCAGCGAGGCGATGAGTTCGTCGAGGCGCGCGCGGCGCGCGGCCTCGACGATCTCGCTCTCGACCGCGTCCAGCCGGCCATAGGCGATGTTCTCGCGGATCGTGCCGCCGAACAGGAACACGTCCTGCTGCACGATACCGATCTGCCCGCGCAACGAGGCCAGCGTCATATCGCGGATATCCAGACCGTCGATGGTGATGGCGCCGCTGTCGACCTCGTAAAAACGCGGCAGCAGCGAGCACAGGGTCGTCTTGCCGGCGCCGGATGGCCCGACGAAGGCGATGGTCTGTCCTGCTGCGATGTCGAGATTGATGCTCTTCAAAACCGGCCGTTCGCCGCTATAGCCGAAGCTGACGTCCCGGTAGCTGATGTCACCCCGGAGCATCGGTGCGTCAAATGCACCGGGCAGATCTGCGATGTCCGGCTCAGTGTCGAGGAGGGCTGCATAGCGGCGAAATCCGGCGATGCCTTTCGGATAGGTTTCAATCACCGAATTGATCTTGTCGATCGGCCGGAAGAACACATTGACCAGGAGCAGGAAGCCAACGAAGCCGCCACTGGAAAGTTCGCCACGCAGCACGAGATAGCTTCCGGCGATCATCACCACCAGTTGGATCAACCGCATGCTCATGTAGCTCAGCGACGTGCTTGCGGCCATGATGCGATAGGCATCGAGCTTGGTTTTGCGGTAGCTGGCGTTGTCGCGCGCGAACAGGTTGCGCTCGTGGTCTTCATTGGCGAAAGCCTGCACCACCCGCATACCGCCGACATTCTCCTCGATGCGAACGTTGAAATCGCCGACCCGCCCGTAAAGCGCCTGCCAGTTGCGCGTCATGCGCGCGCCATAGCGGCTTGTCACCCAGGCGACCAGCGGCACAATTGCCGCCGTAATCAGCGCAAGCTGCGGATTGACCAGGAACATCAGCGCGAAGGCGCCGATGAACGTCATGATCGCGATGAACAGGTCTTCCGGGCCATGATGGGCAACCTCGCCGATTTCCTCCAGGTCCTTGGTGACCCGGGCGATGAGGTGGCCGGTCTTGTGATTGTCATAGAAGCGGAACGAGAGCTTCTGCAGGTGATCGAAGCTCTTCCGGCGCATCTCGGTCTCGATGTTGATACCGAGCATATGGCCCCAGTAGACCACGACCGCCATCAGTCCGGTGTTCACCACGTATATGGCAAGCAGGCCGGCCGACGCAGCAAGGATCAGCAGCCACTGCTGAGTCGGCAACAGCTCGTCGACAAACAGCTTGACGGCCATCGGAAACCCGAGTTCCAGCAGGCCAGACATAACCGCGCAGCAGAAATCCAGGATGAACAGACCTCTCCAGGGGCGGTAGTAGGCGAAAAATCTGCGCAGCATGGGGACGCTTTTTCTGTTCGAAGGTCTGGCCTGCCAGGAGCATGGCTATGCGAGGGCTGTCGCTACAGGCATTTCTTGCGGCGACTGCTCAGCGCCGCCGACTTGTCCGAACGGATAGCTTACGATAAGTGGAGTGTAAACATCATATTATGAGGTCTCCATGCTGACTGCGATCACGCGCTGCGAAACGCCGAATGCGGGCAAATATCTCCAGCAGCTTTGCAAGCATTTCGCGCACAAGGTCGAGGTCGCCTATGGCGATGGGCATGGGCAGTGCCGGTTCTCCTGCGGCACGGCTACCATGAATGCCGGTCTCGAACGGCTGGACATAGTGGTGGAAGCGGCCGACACCAAGGCGTTGACCGAGACCAAGCAGGTCATCGAGTCGCATCTCGTCCGGTTCGCCTTCCGCGAAAATCTCCAGCCGCTGGCCTGGCGCGATTGAAGCGTCGTTTGCGACACGGAGCATGCTCATGAGATGGCTCAAGTCGGTCCTGGCCTTGCCGGCATTGGTGCTTTTCCTCGTTCAGGCGTTCGCAACCGAGATCGAAACCGCGAAGGGCCCGGTAACGGTCGGAAAGACGCCGCAAACGCTCGCGGTGTTCGACATTGCGGCGGTCGATACATTGAACAGCCTGGGCGTGAGGATCGCCGGCTTGCCCGATAAGCTTTACGTGCCCGAACTCGCCGAGTTGAAGGACGGCGCGGAAATCGTCGGTACCATCTTCGAGCCCGATCTGGAGGCGCTGAGCGCGCTGGCGCCGGACCTCATCATTGTCGGCGGGCGCTCCTCGCCGCAACTGGCGGCGACCGGCCGGATTGCGCAGAGCATCGATATGACGATGAATGGCGATGATCTGTTCGCGCAGGCGAAGCAGCGCCTGACGGCCTACGGCGCTCTCGTCGGCAAGCCGGCCGAGGCGGCGGCGCTTGCTTCGGAACTCGATGACGCGCTTTCGTCGACGCGTGCCGCCGTCAAGGGCAAGGGCACGGCGCTGATCCTGATGACCAGCGGCCCGAAGGTGACCGCCTACGGCAAGGAGTCCCGCTTCGGTTGGCTGCATTCGGCGCTCCAACTCACGCCGGCGGTTGAGGATGTCGAGGCCGCCACCCACGGCGAAGCGATCTCCTTCGAGTTCCTCCGCGACGCCAATCCGGACTGGCTCATCGTGCTCGATCGCGCCGCGGCGATCGGCTCGGGGGAGCAGAACGCCAAAGCGACGCTCGACAATGAACTGGTGGCCGAAACCACGGCCTGGAAGAAAGGGCAGGTGGTCTACATCCCGGCTGCCGATTTCTACATCGCTGCAGGCGGCGTCCAGTCGACGAAGCGCGTGCTTGAGACAATTCGAGACGCTTTCTCGCGGACCCAATGACCGCCGGATCGCTTGGCTCTCAAGGCTTCGCCTATCAGGCAATCGGCGCCGCAACCCTGCTGGCGCTGTTTGTGGCCAGTCTGTTCGTCGGCGTCAGCGAACTCGCCATAGGCAGTCTGGCCTCCGACCCGGAAGCCTTGCGGCTGATCATGATCAGCCGCTTGCCGAGGACGTTGGCGGCACTTCTGGCCGGCAGCGCCCTGGCCATCGCAGGGCTTGTGATGCAGACGCTTGCCCGCAACCGTTTCGTCGAGCCTTCGACGGCTGGAACCGCGCAATCGGCGGCACTCGGCATACTGGTGGTGACGCTGGTTTGGCCCGATGCATCGCTTGGATGGAAGGCAGCCGGCGCGGCGGTGACCGCTCTCGCCGGGACATCCGTTTTCCTCATGCTCGCGCATAGGTTGCCGCCGACACAACCTTTTCTCGTTCCGCTGTTCGGATTGGTCTATGGCGGCGTCATTGGCGCCGCCGCGATCTTTGCCGCTTGGCACCTGGACCTCCTGCAGTATCTCGAAGTGTGGATGACGGGCGAGTTTTCCGGCATTCTGCGCGGGCGCTATGAACTGTTGTGGGTTGCGGGCGCACTGGTCGTATTGGCCTGGTGGACGGCCGACCGCCTGACGATGCTTTCGCTGGGCAGGGACGTCAGCGTAGGGCTCGGCCTGAATTATGCCGCTATGCTTCGGCTCGGCCTTGTCATCGTCTCGGCCATCACCGCGCTGACCGTGGTCGTCGTCGGTACGATCCCGTTCGTCGGCCTTGTCGCGCCCAACATCGTATCGCGCTTCGCCGGCGAAAACCTGCGCCACACCTTGCCGTGGGTCGCCGGCGGTGGCGCGGCGCTGGTGCTTGCCTGCGATATCATGGGCAGGCTCATCCGTTTCCCTTACGAGGTTCCGGTCGGCACGATCCTCGGCGTCGTCGGGGCGGTGCTTTTCCTGGTCCTGCTGCTTGGCCGAAGCAGCAATGACTGAAGTTTTGATGCAACGCGGCCTGGTGCGGCACGAGGGCCGCCTCGTGATAATGGCGGCGATCGCAGTGCTGGTCGGCGTAGCCTTCATGACGATCGGCCTGCGCGGCGATCTCGCCTTCGTGGTCGAACTGCGCGCAGCGCGGCTGGCTGCGATGGTTCTGGTCGGCGTGGCGGTGGCGGTTTCGACGGTCGTGTTCCAGACCGTTTGCGCCAACCGCATCATCACGCCATCGATCATGGGCCTGGATGCGCTTTACGTCTTCTGCCAGACGGCGCTGGTATTTGCGCTGAGTGGTTTCGGCGTTGCCGGCATCGATCCGCGCCTGCACTTCCTCGGCAATTTCACGGCAATGACCAGCCTCGCACTGGCGCTGTTCCTGCCGATGCTTCGCCAGCGTTTCGACCTGACGCTGATGCTGCTGACCGGCGTCGTGCTGGGCGTGCTGTTCCGATCGCTGACGACGTTGCTGGCGCGGCTGCTGGATCCGAACGATTTCGCCGTACTGCAGGGTACGGTCTTCGCCAGCTTCAATGCGGTGGAACCCGATCTCCTGCTGTTGGCCGGCGCGATCACCGTGGCGGGTGTCGCCATCGCCTGGCGGGCGCGACATGTTCTCGATGTGCTCGCGCTGGGCACCGACACAGCCATTGGGCTCGGCGTGGCGTGGCGCGGCACGGCTGCCGGGCTGCTGGTTGTTGTCGCCGCGTTGGTGTCGGCGTCGACGGCGCTGGTTGGACCGATGGCGTTTCTGGGGCTGCTGGTGGTTTCGCTCGCTGAGCGCATCGTCGGCACCAACCGGCACGCCATCCTTCTGCCGGCAGCCGCGCTCACGGCGATAATCGTGCTCGTCGGCGGCCAGACAATCCTCCAGCATGCTCTGGGCGGGGAAGGCAGCCTCGGCATCGTCGTGGAATTCGTCGGCGGCATCGTGTTCCTCGTCATTCTGTTTGCCGGGGGCCGGCGATGATCGAGATTGCAGGCGTCTCCCTGGCTCTTGGCGGCAGCCGCATTCTGGATAATGTCAGCCTGACCTTGCCGAAGGGCGGCGTCACGGCGCTTGTCGGACCGAATGGCGCCGGCAAGTCCAGCCTGTTGTCGTTGATCGCCCGCCTGCGACCCCTGCAAGGCGGCCGCATCACCGTCGACGGGCTGCCGGTCGATACGACGCCGAGCCGGCAGTTGGCCACGATCATGGCCATCCTGCGACAGGATCCCGGCGTCGCAAGCCGCCTGCGTGTCGCCGAACTGGTAGGGTTCGGTCGTTTCCCGCACAACCGCGGGCGGCTGACCGCGAAAGACCGCGAAATCATCGCGGCATCGCTCGAACAGTTCGATCTCAGCGACCTGGCGCTGCGCTTCATCGACACCTTGTCAGGCGGGCAACGGCAGCGCGCCCTCGTCGCCATGACCTTCTGCCAGGGGACGGATTACATCCTTCTCGACGAGCCGCTGAATAACCTCGACATGTTTCATGCAAGAAACCTGATGCGGACGCTGAGACGCATCGCCGACGAGCACGGCAAGACGGTGCTCATCGTGCTCCACGACATCAATCATGCAGCCTCGTACGCCGACCGCATCGTCGCGATGAAGGACGGCGCCGTTATCGCATCGGGCGAAACCGGCGACATCATCCGGCCGGATATACTGGAGAGCATTTTTGGCTTCTCGATGCAGGTCGAAAACATCGCCGGTCGGCTGACCGTCCTGCACCACCCCTGAGTAAGCTCCGCGGCTGCAGCGCTCGAAGAGCGCAGCAGTTACAACGGCTTGTATAACTGGATTTTTATTATCAAGTTTATTGCCGCAGCGCAACCGATGGGCTAAGGCAGTCCCAACAGGCGCGGTTCGCGCCAGCCCGGGGCTACCGCATTCGAGGGGATTTAGCCGATGTCGCCAGAACTGTTGCGAGCGCTGACCGTCAGCACCGCGATGTCCATTTTCTTCTGTCCCGAAGCGCTGGCGCAGTCTGCTCCCGCTCCGGAAACGGAAGCCGGGACCACCGAAGAAAATGAAGAAGCCCAGGCTCCCGCCGGAGGCACGCAACTCGACACCATTCTCGTCGTCGACGTGGGCGCGGGCGCTGACGCGACGGCCGGCGCCAACCTGATCACCATCGACCAGCAGGAGATCGACCGCAAGAAACCGCAGGATTTGCGGGAGGTGTTCTCCGGTGAACCGCAGATCGCCGTTGGCGGCGCGATCCCCAGCACGCAGAAGATCTACGTCAACGGCGTCGATGAGAACAATCTGGCCGTGACCGTCGACGGGTCGCGACAGAACAACAAGGTGTTCCACCACAATGGCACCTATCTGCTCGACCCGGCACTTCTAAAGGCCGCGTCGGTGCAGGCTGGCGTCGCGCCGGCCGACGCCGGTCCTGGCGCGCTTGCGGGCTCGCTTGGATTCGAGACCAAGGATGCCGCCGATCTGCTCGAACCCGGCCGCAATTTTGGCGGTTTCGTCACCGGCATATGGGACACCAACAGCGAGACGTTCACCTCCGGGGTGAGCGGCTTCGGCCAGCAGGACGGCTTCGAGTATCTCGCCTACATCAACTACGGCCGTGGCGGCAACTTCACCGCCGGCAACGGCCAGGAGATGCCGGGGACCGGCACCGATCTGATCAGCGGGCTGGCCAAGATCGCCTACGAGAGCGTCGAGGGCCATCGTTTCGAGCTCAGCCACGAGCAGGTCCGCGACGACGAACGGCGCCCCTATCGCGCCAATGTCTATATCAATCGGCCGGGCCGGGAGCCCGAATTGCGGAACTACGATCTGCGCCGCCAGAACACGGTCTTTACCTATACGGATACATCGCCGGAAGGCTGGTGGGACCCCAAGATCGTGCTCGCCTATAGCAAGACACAGATCGCGGCGCCAGAATATTTCGGCGACGTTGTTTCGCCGACGGAAGGCGCAACCAGCAGCTTCAACGGCAAAGTGGAGAACCGATTCGCGCTCGACATCGGCAGCGTCACTGCCGGCTTCGACTTCTACAACGATAGGGCGGACCTGGATTATCTCAACCCGACGGAGCCGTTCTTTACAGACGAGCGCGCCACCAATATCGGCGCCTATGCCCAGGCGCGGCTGGAGCCATTCGACCGCGCCAGGATTTCGTTCGGCGGGCGCGCCGATCACCAATGGTTCACCGGCGTCGACGACTCAGACTGGAACAACGCCGGTATCAGCGGCAACATTTCCGGCGAGTATGACCTTATGCCGGAGTTCCTGACCGTAAAGGCCGGGACCTCGCATGTCTGGGGCGGCGTTCCGCTGGCGGAAAACTATCTGCAGAACCCGCTGTGGACGTATGGCGACGGCCCCGAGCCGGTGACGTCGAACAACTATACGGCCGGGCTGGAGGCACGCTACAACGGCTTCACCTTCGAGGCGAACGTGTTTCGCACCGACATCGATGACGCGCGCCTGCCGGTGTTCGGACGTGGCGCGCCGGTCCCGGAGCTGACCTCGATTCGAACGCTCGATCTCGTTTCCAAGGGCTGGGAAATCGGCGGCCGCTATGATTGGGACGCCGGCTTCGTCAGCCTGAAATACGCCGATATCAATGCCGACGTCGACGGCGTGCCGGCCGATACGGAGATCGGCCGCTATTTGACGACGCCTCTCGGCCAGATCGTGATGATCGGCGCCGGCTACACATTCGACGATTGGGGCGTCAAAGTCGGTGGCGATATCGAAATCGCCTTGAAGACCGACAGGACGCTGGTGCGGCATCCAACCGATCCGACAAGCGAGAAGAAGGAACTGCCGGGCTATGAGGTGGTGAATGCCTATGTCGAGTGGACGCCGCCTTCGAAGCCGAACTTCACGCTGCGCGCCGACGCCCTCAACATTTTTGACGAAGCCTACACCGATCGCGCGGCCTACGGGCAGGATTTCGTCGGGGTGGCGCCGCACTACGATCCTGGCCGCTCGTTCCGGCTGAGCGCCACCGCGCGCTTCTGAAGGCTGGTCCATCAAGATCGCGGCCTCGAAAGCCGACCGGCGCGCCGGCAACGGAGCGGACGTACTCAACGGCTGTGAGGCCGATAGCGCCGAACATGGCTACCGTGTTCGGTTTACTGCCTTGAGGGATTTCCGGCGGGCCACGAACTCGCGAGCCAAGGGCAGGAAGAATGCCTTGCTGAATCGCCCGATCGGCGGATCGGGTTCAAGATAGAACGATTGGCCGACGATGTCGGTGTTGTACTCGTCGAAAATGATCCACAGTCGCAGCGCGGCATCAAGGCCGCCCCGTCGCTTCTCGATATCAGGCACCTCCACAGCAAAGCGGCCCGGTTCGGGTTGTTTGGCGGTGATCGGGAAAAACAGGATCAGATCGCCACCGGCGCGGACGAGGCGGACACCAACGACAACCGGACGACTTTTGCGGCCCTCTGTTTCACCGCTCACGGCTTCCCGAGCCCAAAGATAGGGATAGCGGATAACGCTGGCTGTCTGAATGTCTTCGAAGCTCAACGCTGAACTGTCTCATCTGAATCTGCGTAGGCTTCGATGGCGTCCTCGAATTCCCCCAGCAGGCTATCGGGCATGGTATCGATTGTGCCGACAGCGCGCTTGTCCGCGCTGTCGCGCAGGCGTCGATAGTCTTCGATGTTGAGAAGCACCAGGCGCGGCTTGTTGCGCTGCGTTATGGTGACGGGATGGCGCATGGCCTCAGCGATGATATCGCCGGATTTGCGTGACAGGTCGCTGGTCGAGTACGTGCCACTGGATTTCGGCATCACCCGTCTCCTGCATTTGCTGACATTGCTGTATAATACAGCACTGCGGTAGAATCTCAAGGAGCTGAATGTCCCCCCGCCTTGCAGCAATACCGGGTTTGAGCGATGGAGCTTCGGGCGATACCGCCTTGCGCCTGTCATCTCATTGTTCGCGGTCGCTTACGCTACGCCGGCGCGAACCGGTGCTTCGCGGTCCGCCCGCAGCAGACGCATGTTGCGGGCGTCGTTGGCGAGTATGTTGAAGCAGTCGCCGCCGAACCATTCCAGCGAGGCATCCACCTGCTCGCGCTCGAACAACTCGTCGAGGAATTGCAAATAATCCACCGCGCCGTCGAAAAGCGCGGTCATGCCCGTCCGCTTTCCGGACGCGGCATAGACGTTTGCCGGCTCGAACACGGCGAGGTCGGCACGCGAGCGGACATTCTTCAGATGATAGTGCCGGATATGCGGCAACAGGGCGCGATGCGCGGCGACCGGATCGGCGCCGCCTTCCCAGACGTGCAAGGTGTCGAAATTGATGCCCAGCGCCGGATGGTCGACCTCCTCGAGCAGGCGCTGCGTCGACGACAGCGTATCGGCAAGCGTTCCCGGATGTGTCTCCACCAGGATCTCGCAGCCCTGGTCCTGCGCCATCATGCAGGCGTCCTTGAGCCGCGCCGACAGTCGCCAGCGCGCTTCGGGCGAGGTGTCCCGGCTTGCCGACTTGCCGGCGAACGTGCGCACCTTGCGGGCGCCCCAGCGGCCGGCCAGACGGCAGAGGTTCGACGTGGCGTGGCGCAGCGACGCCAGATCGTCATCGAGAGGCAGATAGTCGCTGAGCATCGGCACCGAAAGCCCGACCGCCGCCATCCAGTCGGCGTTGCGGTCGGTCATATGCTGCATGTTGCGCGCGTGTGCGCCCCAGAGCTCGATACCCTGGAAATCGTTCGCCGCCGCCCATCGCGCGATGTCCTCCAGCGACAGCAGGTGATGGCGGAAGGTGATCGTGCAGAGCGACAGCCTCATGCGACGGCATCCTCGACATCGTGGCGCGGCGCGTGCAGGAGGCCGCGCGTGTCGCACCATACCCGATAGGTCTGGGCAAGACGGCGCTTCAGCGAGCGCTCCATCGCGTCCAGCATATCGAGTTTCTCGAACACCGGCGACGCCAGGGCTTCGTCGCCTGTCTGGCTGAGTTTCATGACGGCGTAGTGAAGCGCCTTGAATTCCTGGATCAGAGATTCGATGTCGTCGCAGATCGTGTCGAACCCGGCGTTGGAAAGCTGCAGCGATCGCCAGAAAAAGGCGAAGCCGTGCTCCAGCGCGTATTTGCGGATCGAGAGGACCGGCAGCTCGCGGAGCGCCATCGACAACTCGGGCAGTTTCACGCCGTCGCGGCCTTCCAGATGCGCCCGAACGACTTCGCGCGCTGCGCGCGTCAGCAGATTGTCGTCTTCATGGAAACAGGCAAGGAAATAGTCGCGCAGATCGACGGCGGACGGTTTCCTGATGTCGGCAGCGTCGAAGATGAAGCCGCCGGCAACGGTCGGCTGCATGATCGCATTGATGACTTTCTGCTTCTCGATCCTGCCTTCCCAGCGGAAATCGGGGTCCAGAACCATCCACACCGTCGGATCCTCGGTGTGTTCCAACATCAGATAGTGCGGGAACGGATTCTGGTTGAACTTGTTCTCGCGCTCCGGCAGGTGGAAGAGATCGAGCATGACCATCAGGTACTCGCTCTGCTTCTTGCGCTCCAGGAGCTCCAGCATCGTCGCCAGGTTCTCTCCCTTGGCTGCGTCCGGCCGATACCATTGGCGGACCTTGGCGCCGTACAGGCGCTCGAACCAATCGCGGAAGAAGTCGTGGTTGATTTCAGGCGCGTGATACGCCAGCCGCCAGCTTTTATCGACGGCGAAACCCGCATCCCAGACGCCGAAGAAGAAAGGTCGATGATCAAGCTGCCTTTGCTTCACCGCGTGGCAGACATTGCTGACGAAGCAATGAACCTTGATGTCGACGAAGTCCTCGCCATGCACGCCGATCCGCTCAGCCGCTTCTTGTTCCGCGCGAGCGATAACAAGTTCCTTAGCCGGCTTAATCAGTGTTCCATTCGGCACCGAGGCGTTGACGAACAGCCGCGCCAGATCGTCCACCGTGTCCAGATCCTGACGGCTGACCACCTCCTCGGGAAGCGCGACACCGTGGTCGAGTTCAAGCGCCAGCATGAGTTCGAGAATGAGCACGGAATCGAGATACAGATCCTCGTTCAGCCTGGCTTGCGGCGCGAAGCCATCCATGTGCTGGTTGTCGAGCCTGTCGCGCAGGACCGTCCCGATCGCGTCGACTATCTGATCGTAGGTCATCAGGCTGCCTCCGTCCGTGCCGGCGCGAATTCGCCCGTGCCGTTAGCGCGCAGCCACGTCGCGCCTGCTGATCTTGCCGTTCGCTTGACGCGGGATCCGCTCCACCTGAACGATCTCGGTCGGCATCTGGTGTGCTGCAAGCCGCTCGGCGCACCATTGCCGAAGCTGCGCCCGGTCGACCGCATGTTCGGCGCTGAACAGAAGCGCGACGCGCTCGCCCGCGAATGCATCCTGCTTGCGGAACACGACCGCGTCGCCAATGCCGGCGAACGTCATGACCACGTCCTCGACTTCCTTCGGATAGACGTTGAGGCCCGAGACGTTGATCAGGTCGTCGAGACGCGACAGGAAGACCAGCATGCCGTCGTCGCGGCGGTAGCCCAGGTCGCGCGTCTCGACGACCACGCCTTTGCGCTCGACGGCAATTTCCTTCGGCTCACTGGCCGTGCCGGCGTCGCGCAACGCGAAGCGCGGCAGCACAGAGCCGATTTCATTAGCCGACTGCACATCAGGGTTGATCGCGATGCAGCCGGCTTCCGAGCACCCGTACTGCTGGAACATGTGCCTGGACTTGGCCCTGATCCGCCCGAACCAGGGGTCGGGCAAGAGGGTACCGGATGTCATCGTTGCGTGGATCTGCTCGCCGGCCGGCAAGAGCCTCGCGAGCGTGTGAAGGATGGCCGGCGACGAGATCAGATAGGGGCGCTCCGTTTCGCGCAGCTTGCGCAGCAGGAATTTGGGGTTCCCGGTGTCCAGTATGGCGGGCGACTGGCCGCGCTTCAGCGCCACCATTACGCCGCAGATCAAGCCATAGGAATGGGTGGTTGGACCGGCGATCAACGGCGTCATGTCCTGTGGTTCGACAAACGCCGAGGTGTAGCTTTCGATCTCGTCGTCTATGTCGCTCCAGGCGCGCGCGATGCATTTCGGCTCGCCGGTCGTGCCAGAACTCATCTGCAGCAGCTGTCCAGCTTCGCTGGCGCGCTCCTCGCAGATCGGCTCGCCATCCAGCCGGTTGTAGAAAAGCCAGTTGCACTTCGCCGTCTCCGCCTGCCGGCGCGCCGCGGCATATGGCGTCGAGGGATGCAGCGGCAGCACGCTGGCGCCGGCTGCGCGCGCGGCAAAGAAGAACGCCAGCCAATCCTGCGCCTCGGAGAAACAGACCGCAAAACGGTCGCCTGCGCGCTTGTCGAGTTGCACCGCGGCCGCAATGCGATCCGCCGCGTCGCGGAAATAGGTTCGATCAAAGACCGTGTCGTTGATGGTGATCATTTTTCTGTCTCCTTACGCGACTGCAAGGCTGTTTGGGATTTCGTGAGCGCATTCGGTGCGCGGTGGCGCGAGCTTGCGTCGCAGCAGCGATTCCGTGCGGATGCGTGGCTGGAACAGGCCAAGCGCGGCCTGCCGGTGTGTCAGTCCGAACTGCCGGCAATGGTCCTGCAACCGCCTGCCGACGCCTGACCAGAAGCTGTCTTCGTCGAGACCGTAACAATGCCGCAGCAGATGCGAGATCTCGGCGAGGTTGTAGACGAACAGCGCGTCCAGGCAGAGCTCGCCGAGCAAATCGGCGCTCTCCATCCAGTAGTACTGGTTGGGCGCGGCGTCACGATAGGCGGGGTTCAAGGCGAGGAAGTCGGGAACAGTGGAGGGATCGCGCAGGAAGCCCGGCACATATTCGACGCTGTCGTGGAAGTCGCGCATCGCCAGTCTGACGGGCCAGCCATCGCGATGGATCAGGATCAGGTTCTGGCCATGCGCTTCCGTCGCGATGCCATGGCCGACGAGCAGGTGAAACACCGGCATCACCACCGTAGCCACAAGCCTGTCGAGCCAGGCGTCCAGTCCGTACTGCTCGACCCAGTCCGCGACGAACGGCTGGCCGTCGCTCTCCAAAACCATCAGCGCGTTGAGCGGCACCGCGGTTTCGCCGGGCTGGAGGCTGCTCGTAATGTCCTCCCGCCAGATCGCGGCGATCTGTCCTGCCAGCGGTCCTTCCCGATCTGCGATCGTGCCGGCATATTCGGCGAGGATCGTGAGCGGATAGCGCGCCTCGAACAGCGTATCGCTGGCGACAATGTCCTTGAGCCAGCGGCTGATCGACGGCGCGCTGCACACCGAATGCGGCTCGATGATGCGCCTGGCCGACGAGTTGACGAGATTCATCGGCAGTTTGAGATTGGCGCGTCGCGGGTGATCGCGATTGAACAGCGTCCGCACGGATTGGCTGGCGCAATAGCGATCGCCGGCATGGCCGAGGAAACCGGCGGAGCCCTCCGCCAGCCAGCGCGACAGCTCCGAGTTCTGTAACGCTTTCCATTGCCAGGGATGCAGCGGCATCAGGCCGAACCGCCTTGCATTGTCGCCGAGCCGGGCACGGCGCTCGTCCAGCAGCGCGTAGGTTTCGGTGCCGAGTTCGTGCATCCAGAAAGCCTGCTCGTCCGTGGGAAACGCCGAGTGCAGACGTTCGGGCGCGACCGCCAGCCAGGGCAGTTGGAAGGCGTTGCCTGCTTCCGGGCCGTACGCCGCGTGGTCGGCGTAGTCGAAGCCGGTGCGCGCCTTGAAACACGGATGATAGGGATGACCCTCATCGATCGCGCTATCGAGTTGCGCAAATGGCAGATCGCGGCGCGGTCTGGGCCGGAGATTGAGCTGGTTCCAGGCGCTGAAATCGAGCGTCCGATCCAGTTCGGACGTGAGTTGCGCGCGCCGTTCGGGGCAGGTGTCTATGCTCGCAAGCAGATCGCCGAGCGTCGCCGGGCGCCATTGGTCGGCGCAGCCCCGCTCGATCGTCTCGGCGACAACCCTGACCCGGCCGAAGGCGCCGATCGATCCCTCGCAGCGTATCGAGGTGCCGCCGCAGCGCCATTCAAAGCGGGCTTTCCCGCCGTCTCGCGACACCGCGCAATCGACCAGGCCCTCATAGACCAGGGCTTCCGCGAGCTGGCGCATCACACGCAGCTCGGGGATGCCGTGGAGATCAAGAGGCAATGGCATGTGCCTGCTCCGCGGCAACAAATAGCCCGACACGGCTGAGTGGATTGGGAAAATGCGTGTAGACGGCGCTGCCGCCCTCGGCCAGCTCATCGACATCCCCGAGTCGGATTGCCAGGTTGGCCTTCGCGGTGATGTGCGGCTTGTCCAGCAGGCTGGTCGCGAATTCCCCGCCGGCGCCAGTGAGCTCTTGCGCCAGCTTCTTGAGCCGCGCGCGCAGTATGGCGAGCAGTTCGGCCTCGCTTGCCAGGCCGTCATGCCCGGCGCGCGCGACGACCGAGAAGATCTGGTTGACGATTAGATAGTAGGAGAGCCGCTCGCGAATCTCGCGGTCGTCGAAGAAAAGACTGCGGATCTGGACAACTTCGGGGACCAGGCCATACCACCGGGCCCTGAAATTGTTCGAGAGGTAGAATCCCTGGCTGTCGCGATAAAAATATCGGCTGGGCAGCCCCTGCTGCGACAGGTCAAGCAAGCTGTTTTGCTGATGCGCTTCCAGCGCGACGCCGAACCGGTCATAGAGTTTGACCAGCGGATCGAGCGCACAGTCGAGATAGCATTCGAACCAGCGACGGCACGCCTTCCGCACCGAGATATCCTGATCCTGCGCGACGCGCCGGACGATGGTTTCGAACAATGAGCTGTGTCCGGGACGTGGTTCGGCCGTCAGTGCCGAAACGGTGATCACGGGATCGTCGGCGCGGCCCCGGAACGGGTTTTCGCGGAAGATGACTTCGAAACCGCTCTCGGCCTGTCCGGAAAACTCCAGCGTCACATATGCGCTGTCATGGAGAAAGCCGAGGCGCGGCTCGAACATGTCGATCCCGGCGCGTTCGAACAGGCGCGCCACCGCAACGCCTGCTTCCAGCTCGTGCCGCCTGTTGACGCGCCTGGAGTTGGTGATGCGGACGGGCAGCGAGAATTTCGGCATCCAGGCGGCGTCATCGCTGTAAACCGTGCGCACCGAAGAAGTCGCCGTGAACACCGGCCCTGCCGGACCGAGATACCGGATCTGCCCGGAGTCCATGAGCGCGCGCACTGCCGGGTCGAGCATCAATGCTTGCGCCTGAAGCGGGTGCATGGGCAAGAGCATCTCGCCGTTACCTGCGGCTACGTTGCCGGCGTCATTCCCCAGCAGTGAACTGACGATCGCGGTCACCGCGGTGCCGGCGGAATCCTCGCGGACAAGGTGGGCAGCGGCGGCGAAATAGGCCAGCTGGAAACCGCCGCGCAATTCGGGGGCATAGACCTCCTGCTGCCAGTTCGACATGCCTTGCAGGCTCTTGGGCGTCGGATGCAGCGGATGTCCGAAATACAGGGATTGCTCCGCGGCTATGAAGCCGACCGATGGCGGCGCCCGATCGGCGGCGTCGAGGTAACGCTTCGTCGCCTGACAGCTCTGAAGAATCCGTTCGAGGAGCTCCACATAGGCTTGTCGGTGCGTGGCCGATCCGGCTTCTCTGGCTCCCAGCACAAGCAGATGCACGGCCAGGATCGGTTCTATCTCGTGCCAGTTCGGACCTGCATCCTGACGAATCCAGATCTGTCCAAACAGGTGCATTCCGCAAAGCGATCGGGATTTCATTTCGATGCGCAGCACGGCATGCCGCGACGGCAGGGAAATCTCCACGCAATCGAAGTTCCGTTCTCCGATGCGGTGGAACACCGGAATCCCGGAATTCAGCTCACGCAAATAGCTGTTTGCGAAGGCTCGAAAAATTGCCTGTTCTGCTGCAATCTGATTCTTGTCGATCATTCGTTGCGGACGCCATGTCGCACAGACGCCGGGCAGGCGCTCTGTGCTGAGTTTCAAAGGTTTTGATGGCGCCGCGCGTGAAGGGCCAGCCTTGCTGCGGCCGCGGCTAAAACTAAACTACGATTGTCATGTTATCCTAGTCAGCTGCGCGGATCAACCTCCGAAGGCGGTCATCTGGGCAATGCCCGCAATGGATGCTCTACGCCCGTTCGAGCAGGCACTGCCGCAAGGAACTGGTCGCATATATCCTTTGCGCCGTAGCGAAGGGCGGCTTTGGAGAAGCGCCGCGAAGATCGGCAATGGGCGCGAAGCTGCCGGTGGCGATGGGTTGTGAAATATATTTCTGTATGTGAATTTTATTGACACTCGGGCCAACTGCTGCGAATGATCAACCGCTGGGCCTCGGGAGGAGGTTCGGCCTCATCAACCACAAGCGGCGGCACGCAAGTGTCCGACCGCCCAATTGACCAGGCTTCGGCCGAGGGAGGACTCTTGCGCAAATTTTTGAGCATGCTCGCCATTTCGGCAGCCGCCACCACAGTGTTGGGGGCAAGCCACGCCGCTGCCCAGGCCGCTAACCCGTTCAAGTGCGAGCCGGGTGAAAAATACGTCATGAACGTCATGGTTTCCGGCGTCGAATATTGGTTCCCGGTCTACGAGATGTTCAAGCAGGCTGGAAAACAGTTCGGCTGCGAGACCGAATATACCGGGACCCCCGAATACGATGTGAACAAGCAGATAGCGACGTTCGACCAGGCGCTGGCTCAGAAGCCGGCTGGCATCCTGGTCCATCCGATGAACTCCGATCCCTTCATCGAGCCAATCAATCGGGCCATTGAGCAGGGAACGGCAGTCGTCACATTCGCCGCAGACTCGCCCAACTCCAAACGAGTATCCTACATCACCTCCGACAACGTCGCCGAAGGCACCTATGCTGCCGATGCAGTCGCCAAGGCGATGGATGGCAAGGGCGAATACGCGATCCTCGAAAACCCCGGACAGGACAATCACGACAAGCGCATTGCCGCGTTCATCGCCCGCATGGAAGCCAAATGGCCGGATATGAAGCTCGTCGGCCGCGCTGCGTCGAACCAGGATGCGACGAAGGCCTATCAGGCCGTGCTCAGCCTTGCTCAGGCGCATCCCGATCTGGGCGCGGTGTTCATGCCGGAAGCCAACTCGGCAATCGGCGCAGCTCAGGCCGCCAAGGAAGGCGGCGGCAAGATCCGGGTCATGCTGGCCGACGTCAACGCCAAGATCCTCGACATGATCAAGGCCGGCGAAATCTTTGGCTCTGTCAACCCGAACCAGGGCATGCAGGGCTATATGGGGTTCATGCTGCTGTGGCTGGCCAAGCATCCTGAACTGATCGATCCGATGAACGACGCCCGGCGGTCGGGCTTCAACGGCATGAGCGTGCCCTTCGTCGACAACGGCTTTTCCATCGTCACCGCGGAAAATGCCGACGATTTCTATTGGGACGCCTACCTCAAGCGGCGCGGCACCAAGGGCATCGAGGAATAAGGCCCGCCGCTCTCGGAGCTCCTTCGGAATGCTCGACCGGACGGGGGGGGGGGGGGCCCCCCCCCCCCCCCGCCCAGCTCAACCGGCGATCCAAGCCTGGTTTGCCGCTGATGTTTCACGCGCTGTTGCCGGCGCAATCGAATGGG